>CAXETO010000042.1:0-6989 GCA_963999255.1 uncultured archaeon
ATGGCAGATAAACCACATTTAAACTTAGTAGTTACTGGTCATGTAGACCATGGTAAATCTACAACAATGGGACATTTCCTATTAGACCTTGGTGCAGTTGATCAAAGAACCATTGATCAATATGCTAGTGAATCAGAAAAAACTGGTTCAGGTGATACTTTCAAATATGCATGGGTAATGGATAGTTTGAAAGATGAAAGAGAACGAGGTGTAACTATAGACCTTGCTTTCCAAAAATTTCAAACAAATAAATTTTTTTATACCCTAATTGATGCTCCTGGTCATCGAGACTTTATAAAAAATATGATAACTGGTGCAAGTGAAGCTGATGTAGGTGTTCTTGTTTCTTCAGCTAAAAAGGGTGAATTTGAAGTAGGTGTAGACTCTGGTGGTCAAACTCGGGAACATGCTTTCTTACTAAAAACATTAGGTGTTAATCAATTGATTGTAGCTTTTAATAAATTTGATGATGTTACAGTTAATTGGACTCAAGAACGTTATGATGAAATAAAAGAACGTTTAGCCGACTTACTTAAAACTGTTGGTTTTGATCCTAGTAAAATTGATTTTATTCCTGTGTCTGGTTGGACCGGTGCTAATCTAAAAACACGTGGTGATAAGTTATCTTGGTATAAGGGACCTACATTATTTGAATCACTAGATAAAATGGTTGAACCATCTAAACCTACAGATAAAGCTCTTAGATTACCTATACAAGATGTATATACAATAACTGGTGTTGGAACTGTTCCAGTAGGAAGAGTAGAAACTGGGAAAATGAAAGTAGGTGAAACAATTATTGTTGCTCCTTCTATGAAAACTGCTGAAATTAAATCCATTGAAACTCATCATACAGAAATGCCGTCTGCTGAATGTGGTGATAATATAGGATTTAATCTAAGAGGATTATCCAAAAAAGATATGAGACGTGGTGATGTTATTGGTCCTACCAATAATCCTCCTAAAGTTGCTCAAGAATTTACTGCGCAAATAATTGTTGTTCATCATCCTACTGCTATTGCTCCAGGATATACTCCTGTTCTACATGCTCATACTACTCAAGTTGCAGCTACTCTAACTGAATTAGTTGCTAAATTGGATAAAAGAACTGGTCAACCTGTTGAAAATAATCCAAAATCTATTAAAACAGGTGATGCTGCTATTGTTAAAATTCAGCCTTTAAGACCATTATGTATTGAAAATTTCACTGAGTATCCTGAACTAGGACGATTTGCTTTAAGAGATATGGCTACTACTGTTGCTGCTGGTGTAGTAAAAGAAATTACAAAAGAATGGGATTTAACTCCTAAGAAATAAATTAAATAATCTTATAACTAATTTGTTTAATAAATCCAAATTAAAAAATTTATTAAATCAGAATCTTAATGATGTTAATCTTAATTCTATGAATTATGTTAATGCGGCAGTTTTAATTATTTTATTTTATAAATATAATGATATTTACGTACTCTTAACTGAAAGAACTAATAATGTCAAAACTCATAAAGGACAAATTTCTTTTCCAGGTGGATTATATGATAAAACAGATAAATTAATGGTTAATACTGCCATTAGAGAAACTTATGAAGAAATTGGTATTATTTCTAATAATTTCGAAATTTTAGGTAAATTAGATAATGTTAAAACTATAGAAGAAAATTTTTTAATAACACCATATGTGTCATATGCAAAAAATTTAGATAATATCTCCATAAATAAACAAGAAGTAAAAAAAATTATTGAGATTCCAATATATTATTTTTATCAAAAAAAAAATATTAAAAAAAAATTTATTAAAATTAATGGTGATAAACAGCTCTTTGAATGTTATTTATATGATGATCATTGTATTTGGGGTATAACCGCATATCTGCTTAAATCATTATCTAACATAATATATAATAGATAATGCGTTTTTTCTAGTGTTATATATGAATATATATTATGTTAAGTGAATTATATGAAAATATTAATAACTGGTTCTGAAGGATTTCTAGGTAAAAATATTGCTAATTTTCTTGCTAGTCAGGGATATGAAATAATTAAGACTGATTTAAATTCAATTGAAAATCAAGGTAATATTTCAAATAAAAATTTTGTTTTTAATACTCTCTCCAAAATTGATTTTGATAATATTATACATCTTGGAGCTATTGCAAATATAAAAGAAACTTGTGATAATCCTTTCCTATGTTATGATGTTAATTGTAATGGTACACTAAATTTACTAGAACTTGCAAAACTAAAAAAAATTACTAGATTTATTTATATGTCATCTGCAAATGTTTATGGTAATCCCTCAGATCTCCCTGTTACCGAAACACATCCTCTTAAACCTAGATTACCTTATGATTATTCTAAAGTAATAAGTGAAAATTTAGTTACTAGTTATAATAACAATTTTAATTTATCAACTACCATTATTCGAAGTTGGAAAATTTTTGGTGAATACGAAAAATTTAGCGCTGCTATTCCTAAATTTATCAAATTATGTCTTAATAATGAACCTATTCCACTTTATAATTCTGGTATTGAAGTAACTGATCCTTATTATGTTGAAAATTATTGTAGAGCAATTGAATTATGTTTAAAAAAAGAAGAAGCTATTGGTGAATGTTTTAATCTTAGTGGTGAAAATAAGATGTCTGTTAAAGATATTGCTTCTGCTATCAAAAAAATTACTAATTCAGATTCTGAGTTACAAATTTTACCGCCTAGATCACAATTTGAAATTAAACCTATGAAAAGTTATTCTAGTATTTCTAAAATTAAAAATCTTCTTAATTATGAGTTATCTGTAAGTTTTGACGAGGGAATTAAATCTACTGTTGATTGGATAAAAAATTTATCTGATATGTAATTCTTTATTTATGTAACGCTACTTCAATGATTACTTCTTCTGGTATGTTTATGTGCATTAATTGTTTCATTGTTCTATCATCAGCTGCTATATCTAATATTCTTCTATGTATTCTCATTTCCCATTTATCATAGGTATGAGTTCCTTGTCCGCAAGGTGTTTTTCTAGTTGTTACTTTTAATTTTTTTGTTGGTAAAGGGTGTGGTCCTTTAGATTTTGTTCCTGTTCTTATAGTTAATGTTTTGATTTCAGTGCATATTTTATCTAATTTACTTAAATCTGCACTACTTAATTTGATTCTAGCGATTTGTGGCAATTTTATAACATTATCATTAGTGTACTAATATATAGATTTTTAATTTTAAATTAAGAAATCACGATTTTTTTAATGTTTTTATATTCTCTGTTATTTATTTTGTAGATTTTTTTTAACTAACTGGTCTATTATAGATAATAATGTTGGAGATAAGTAATTGTTTTGTTTATTTAATTAATGTCGGACTTTAAAAAACAGTGGGTTTCAGGTAAGAAAGTTTCTTTAGCTGATAAATTTAGAAATTCACTATTTCCTGGTAAACTAAAACCTAAAGTTGATAATATGATGAGAATATTAGATTTGCACTCATCTAAATTAAAAATGACTAGGGATAAATTTCAGAAAAAAGAAGCTATAATATTCAATCAAATTGTTGAATGTAACTCAAGACGAGATACTCTTACTGCAAATGTTTTAGCTAATGAACTTGCGCAGATGAGGAAGATTACTGCAATGATTAGTTATTATTATATGATTGTTGAAAAAGCTCTTCTTAGAATTGAAACAGTTAATAATATGGGTGATTTGACTGTTGCTTTATCTCCTATGTTTAAAACGGTTAAAAAGATGAAAGGAAGTCTTTCTAATATTGTTCCTGAAACTAATGCTGAGTTAAATCAACTTGGTGATTTAATGAGTGAAATTGTTGATGAAGACAGGTTGACTGCTGATGAACCTGCTAAATTTGAAGTTAAAGATGAATTAGCTGAACAAATTTTGTCTGAAGCTAGTCTAGTAGCTGATCAAAATAATATTTTGCCACCACTTGATACTGTTGAATCTGAGATACCATCTATATCTTCTGTTACTGTACCTCCTGTCAAAAAGGTTGATGAAGACGAGGATTCTGACGATGATGTAAGTGGATTATCAAATCTGTTTGGCGAATAAATTTTTAACTTTAAATTATTATTTTTAGCTTCTTCTGTATCTCTTCTATTGACTGTATTATTTCTTTTTCTCTAACATCAAATTCTTCTGCTAGATTTTCTATATCTATTTTCTCTGGTGATTCTATTAGCGAATAAATTATTCTTCTTTCTAATTTACTGTTAAATATTGATCTTATTTTCTCATGAACTAGATTTGTAACATCTTGTCTTAATCGTACTACATCACTGCGTTTCTCATCAATTCTTATAATATTCTCATCTATCTTGTTTATCAATTTCTTTGATTTTAATATTAATTCCGCAATTTCTTCTGTATCAAGAATCTTCTGCCAGGCTTCTTCGAACCCTGTTAGATTTGTCATTCCTTCTTCTGTATTATCGTATTCTCTCATTTTCATTCTAAATACATCTTCTGATAATCCTATTGTTAATATCAGTGAACGATTTAGACGATAGTATTTTCTATCCGGACCAGCTAAATCACTTTTCTCTGCAAATGATTCAATTAAATTAAGTGCCTGTAATATCTCTAAATGTTTTAGTACTGCCTGTTGGCTAACACCTAATTCTTTAGATAATTGAATAAAATATCTTGGTTCTTCGGCAAGATAACGCAGTATCCGTCTTCTCGTTTCATTACCTAAAATATCTAAAACTTTTTCTATATCGAGATTCTTATCTGACAATTGATATAATAGTAATATTCGAAATTATTTAAAAAAGTATGTATTATTGTTTGAAATGGTTTCTATCCATTTTCATTGATTTACAAGATTTAGTATTAGTCTTTTTGCTCGTGTCTCTGAGAGAGAATCTTCTGAATATACACTGGTAAAGTTAACATTTGGGTTTCCGCTTCTTCCTCTAACGCATCATAAAGTGTAGTGAGAATAGTTAAATTTAATCTGGTTAATCTCTTTTTTGGATCTGCATTTTTAGATAATTCTGCCTGATTTGCTAACATTTTTTTTACTTTATAATTTTCTGACATTATAAATTAATATTATCTCATTCTAAATTAAAACTTTTTTGTTTTCTAAAAATTAGTGTTAAAATGCTAGGAGATGCATTGGATTATCAATCATCATGTTCCGAATTTGTTTGTGTGACACACCTTTATCTTCTAGCATTGGTATGATATTTCTAGATATATGCGCGTAACCAAACCCTCCATATTCTCTTAAATCAGTTTTAAATCCACAGTCATGTGATAATATTATTTGTTTATCATATCCGTTTTTACATAATTCTACAATGGCTTTGATTCTGTCTCCATCTGTTACACCTCCTGCTCCAATAAATATAGTGTCAAAATAATAGAATTTTCCGAAGCAATCATATCCTAAACTTATGCCTCTATCAAGAAGTTTTCTATGATAATCTAGATACATTGACGTTCTATCTGCATGGCTTAAATAAAATTTTTCAAGATTCATACCTTCTTTCTCGATTAAATCAACATATTTGTCAGCACATTGTACAGAATTAATACGTTTATTAGCATCTGTAAGCGAAGGATGAATAGTATAAGCTGCATTTGTTTCTATTTGAGCCCCCGCAGCTGCTCTAACTACTTTTTTTTCCTCAGAATGATATGGTACAGGATTACTACAACCAATTTCTCCAATAACTCCTGCTTTAATTCCAGTAGTACCAATTCCTTCCTCTATTTCTTTAACCATAATTGCTGTCAAATCTTCAACAGTCTTATTTTTAACATAATCTGGATGTGAAATAGCAACATACCATCCAGTAGCAGCTATTATGTTTAAACCCGAAGTTTTTGATATTCTTTGAAGTGCTAAAGGATTTCTACCAATACCCTTAACAGTTACTTCCACTATACTTTTTCCACCAAATTCTTTAAAATAATTAAGTTCTTTGACTGCTAATGATTCATCAGAATAAATCGAATTATCTTTACAAAGAATCGGATTTCTACGTAACAATCCTAGTATATTCATAGTTACAGGTTCATTAAAATCAACCTCATCACGTGAAGTTGATGGTTGAACCGATTTCTCAGTTCCTACAAAAGTTTTATTGAATGCAGAGACAATCAGATGCTCATGCATAAGTGTAGTCCCAAGCTCTTCCGGTAATATAGATCCTAAAACAGTTTGAATTTGAGTCAACTAATATAGTATGTTTAAAATAATAGTTAAAATTTTCTGTTATTTAAAGATCTTTTATTGAGAAGTATATGTTAGATAGAATTGTAGCGGTTATTGAGATTACTGCGAATCCTGTTATTGTTTTCCATTCTGCTCCAATCCATGTGCCTTCACCAATCCATTCTATGTATGTTACGGGAAAAGAATTACCTTGAATTATGTCTGGTAGTTGACCTATAATAGTAGTTGGAGCTAGAAAAGTTAGATCTAGTATTGGTAAAAATATGTTCATTGAATGCCATAAAACTAGTAGGATTATTATTGATACTACTTTGTTAGGAATAACTATGCTAAGCGAAACTCCTACTGTTGTTAACATTATCAAAGCTAGTGCAACATATAGAATTGCTGATATTAATCCATATATTTCATATCCGCTGTTGTTAATTCTTAGTGTTACTCCAGTAAGGGCAGTAGTAATTACTGCGTATGTTATAAGAACATAGATAATTCGTGAAGAGAATTTAGCTAATACGTAATTAAAACGTGTAACTGCTTTACTCATTATTGAGTCTGCCAGTTCTCCCGTTTCAGAGGAAACAGCGCTTGCTGATACTCCTATAATTATCATACTCCAGAGATAAATAAAATCTGAGAGACCATTGGTAATGATTAAAGATGCTCCACCAATTCTCATAAACGGGTTTAACATAAGAATTCTTATGATCTGAATAAAGATCGCTATTATCAACCAAATATAGGTTATTTTGTTCTTTAAGAGATTTTCCAAGTCAGTTTGCATTATG
>CAXETO010000043.1:0-6989 GCA_963999255.1 uncultured archaeon
TTAATAAGAAGAAATGTAAAACTTTATAGTAAAGGTTAATTGTGAGTTAAAATTTATGGTTGAAAAATTAAATTCAGTTCAAACTTATAAAATTCGTAAACTTATTTCTAATTTAGCTAATAAAAAAGGTCGTGGTACTGAACTGGTCTCTTTATATATACCTGCGAAAAAAGCCATTCATGAAGTTACAAATTCTCTTAGAGAAGAACATGGGACAGCTTCTAATATTAAATCTGATACAACTCGAAACCATGTTCAAGATGCGTTAACTAAAACTTTACAACGGCTTAAATTTTACAAACAAACTCCTATAAATGGTTTAATAATATTTACTGGAGCTCTTCCAACTAACGGACCTGGTAGTGAAACTGTTATTCTAAATGAAATTTTGCCCCCAAAACCTGTACAAACTTATTTTTATCGTTGTGATGATCATTTTCATTTAGAATTTTTAAAATCAATGTTAAAAGTCGATGATGTGTTTGGAATATTATCTATTGATACTACTGAAACTGGTTTTGCTTTAATTGCAGGTGATAGACTTGACATTATAGATGTTATTACTTCAGGAGTTTCTGGTAAACATCGAGCTGGTGGACAATCTGCTCGAAGATATGAAAGATTAAGAAATATGGATCTTAATGCTTATTATCATAGAATTGCAGCACATGCTTCTAAAGCATTTCTAGAACAGGAGAACTATAAAGGACTTCTAGTAAGCGGTCCTGGACCTACTAAAGATTATTTCTTAAAAGAAAAATATCTTGATTATCGTCTTCAGGAATCTGTTAAAGGTGTATTAGACACATCTTATTCTGGACATGAAGGAATTCGTGAAGCTCTGATGAAATCTTCTGAAATATTATCTAACATTAGAATTATGGAAGAAAAACAATTAGTTCAAAAATTTCTTAAAGAAGTAAATGTAGATAGCGGGCTAGCAATTTATGGAATAAATCAAATTTTAGAAAAATTGCGTAATTCTAGTGTTGAACTTATTTTAATATCAGATAATAGTGGATTTATAAACTTGAAAATAGTTTGTAAACAATGTGAAAATATTATAAATAAAACTATTAAAAAGTTAGAAATAGTTGCTAATAAGAGAAATATAAAAAATACATCATGTGTTAATTGTAATTCAAATGAGTATGATGTAATGGACGAAGATATAATTGACTATTTTGATGATCAAGTTAATCAATATGGAACAAAATTAGAAATTATTTCTTCAAAATCCGAAGATGGTGTTATGTTAGAAAGTTTTGGTGGACTAGGAGCATTATTAAGATTCAAATAAATGGAAATGTTGTAAATGAATTTCACTCCTAAAATTAATCAGAAACAATGGAACTTTCTTGAAGAAAATGAGTTACTAGATTTGTGGAAAAAAAATGATGTTTATAAATTCAATACAAATAATGATAAAGTCTTTAGTATTGATACTCCACCACCATATGTTAATACTGCAATTCATATTGGTCATGCCTATGTTTATGTATTGTTAGATATTGTTGCTAGATCAAAACGCATGTTAGGATATAATGTTCTTTTTCCTCTAGGACTTGATAAAAATGGATTACCAATTGAAGTTCAAACAGAAAAAGAATTTAATATTTCTATACATGATACTCCTAGAGAAAAATTTCTTGAAAAATGTAAAGAACTTCTTAATCGTTATGGTGATATTTCACTTGATTCATTTAGAAGATTAGGATTAAGTTGTAATTCTTGGAATAAAGGTTATGATTTAGGACAAAGATATGAAACTGATGATCCAGAATATAGAAAATTGACTCAAACCACTTTTATAAAAATGTGGGAAAAGGGACTTATATATGAAGCTAATAACACAACAAATTTTTGTCCAGTTTGTAAAACCGCTATCTCTAATGCAGAAATTGAATATGAAAATAACATTACAACTTTATATTATATTAAATTCCAACTTCAAGATGATTCTGAATCACTTATTGTAGCTACTACTAGACCTGAATTGTTATATACAGTTAAAAAAATAATTTATAATCCAAAAGATACTAGATACACTAAGTTTAAAAATAAAAAAATTATTGTTCCTATATCTAATCATATAATTAGTATAATTGAACATCCTTATGCGCAAGCTGATTTTGGCTCTGGTTTAGTTATGATCTCTAGTTTTGGTGACCAATCAGATATAAAAATTTTAAGAGAATTAGAAATTGCACCTACTTACACTATTGATTCTGATGGCAAAATGAATAGTAATGCCAAAAATTATGAAGGGCTAAGTGTATTAGATGCAAGAAATAAAATTGCTGAAGATCTTGAATCCATGAATTTGATAGTAAAAAAACAACAAATTTCTAATAGAAAACCTATTTGTGAAAGATCTAAAGACCCTATTGAATTTATAGCTAAACAAGAAATCTATCTAAAACAAGTTGATTATAAAGAACAAATATCTAATATTATTAAAAAAACACAATTTTACGCTCCAGAAAGTAAACAAATTCTTGATAACTGGATAGACTCAATAAATATTGATTGGGTATTATCACGAAGAAGATATTATGGAACTGAAATTCCACTTTGGTGGTGTAAAAATTGTCGTTCACCTATAATACCTAAACCAGGAAAATATTATCAACCTTGGAAAGATAACTGTCCTGTAGATACTTGTCCTAAGTGTAAATCTAATAATTTTGAGGGTGAAACCCGTATATTTGATACATGGTTTGATTCTTGCACTTCTGAAGCGTATATTCTTGGATATTTATCTAACAATAAATTTTTCAATAAAAATTTTCCCTGTTCAATGAGATTACAAGGCAAAGAAATAGTTAGAAATTGGTTATATTTCACTATATTAAAATCTCTACATCTTTTTGACATGTCTCCTTTTGAAAACATATTAATTCATATGCATGTTGTAGACGAAAAAGGAGATAAAATGAGTAAAAGTGTGGGTAATGTAATTGACCCACAAAAAATTCTTAGTAAATACGGCGCAGAATGTTTTAGAATATGGTCATGTTTAGAAGGTGATATTATAAAAGGTGATATTCGTTGTTCTTATTCAAGAATAGACGGTCAATCAAAATTTCTGACTAAATTCTGGAATATTGCTAGATTTATATCCATGTTTCCAGTAGTACACAAAAATCAAATTAATAATGCTAGTGATCTCTGGATACTCTCTGAGTTATCTAATCTTACTTCAGAGGTTCTTAATAAATATGAAAACTATGAATTTCATGATGTAGCAATATTAATTAGAGATTTTACTTGGAATACCTTTGCGTCTCATTATGTTGAATTGGTTAAAAGTCGAGCTTATGGAGATAATTCTAATTTATCTGAACAAAAATCTGCATGGTTTACTTTACATATATGTATAAAAAATATTCTATTGTTATTTTCACCAATTACTCCATTTATTACAGATAGTTTATGGCGTCAATTATATGGTAAAGATAGTATACATGTTGAAAAATTTCCAAAACCTGAATGGGATAAAAAATTCTCTAATATTACTAATAAGTTATTTGAGTTTAATTCTCTAGTTTGGAACACAAAAAAATCCCAAGGTAACTCTCTTAAAGCTTCTATTCAAATTGACATTCCACAAGAGCTTGAAGGTCTTAGTAAAGATCTAAAAAAAATGCATAATATTTGTTGAATATCAGTATTTTTTATTCTTATCTTGTGTTCTCTGTAAAATTATTAATTTAAAAAAGAGTTTAATTTCGGAATATTTTTAAACGCGTTATTTTTAATTAATTAAATAGTGATTAATATATGCCAACTCACGGTTCATTAACTAAAGCAGGAAAAGTTCGATCTCAAACACCTAAAATAGAGGGTAAAACACGTGTAAGTCCTATACCAAGGGTGCGTTGCAAAGAGAGCTATGCTAAGAAGCTTCTTGCCGCTGCTCAAAATGAAAATGGAAATTATCGTCGTAGATATAGAAAGTAATTTTAATTCATAATTATTTTAAAAAGGATTAAAATATGTTAAATAGTATAATTTCAGATAATAACTATAAAATTGCAAGTATGGAAATACTTGATGTCATTAAAACTGATCCTAATATAACACAAAAAAATATAAATGCCACTATAAGAAAAATATGCAAAAAATATTCTCTTAATAATATGCCTAGTAAAATATATCTCCTTTCATTAATTCAAGATGATGAATTCAAATTTCTTCAATCTAAATTAAAAGTTCAACCGACTCGTACCGCTTCTGGAATTGCTATTGTTGGTGTATTTCCTAAACCTGACCCATGTCCACATGGTACTTGCACTTATTGTCCTGGCGGTGTGAGATTTAACACTCCTCAAAGTTATGTCCTCAAAGAACCTGGAATTAATACTGCTATTAAATTAAATTATGATTCATACAAACAAGTCTTATCTAGAATAGAATTGATTAAATCATCTGGTCATAATGTTAATAAAGCTGAATTAATTGTTGTTGGAGGTACTTTTCTTAGTTATCCAAAAAATTATCAAATAGACTTTGTAAAAAAATGTTTTGACGCATTGAATGGTGCTCAATCTTCAACTATTGCTCAAGCTCATAAAATAGGAGAAACGTCTAAAATTAGAAATGTGGGATTAACCGTTGAAACAAAACCAGATTGGTGTAAAAAAAAAGATATTAATTTAATGTTAAGTTATGGCACTACTCGAGTTGAAATAGGAGTACAAAATCTTAATGAAGAAAGTTATAATCTAGTTAATCGCGGTCATGATCTTAACGATGTTATAGAATCATTTAGATTAGCTAAAGATTCAGGGTTAAAGATCGTCGCTCATATGATGCCCGGTCTTCCTGGAACTAATCCTGATAGAGATCTACAAGATTTTACTGATTTGTTACATAATAATGATTTTAAACCTGATATGCTAAAAATTTATCCAACTCTAGTTTTAGAATCTACGCCGTTATATAATCTATATAAATTAGGAAAATACAAACCATATGATCTTGAGACTACTTTAGATATTATTACCAAAGTGAAGAAAATGATGCCTAATTGGGTTAGAGTTATGCGAGTTCAAAGAGCAATTGGCTCAGATCAAATAATAGCAGGTGTAAAAGATGGTAATCTAAGAGAATTGGCTCTTAATAGACTTCAAGAAATGAAACATCAATGTAATTGTATTAGATGTAGAGAAATTGGATTATCACAATTAAAAAAGAAAATAAATCTTCAAGATAGTGATATTAAATTATATAAAGAAGTATATACTGCTTCTAACGGACTTGAAATCTTTTTATCCTATGAATGTAAACCTAAGAATTTACTAATTGGATTTACTCGAATACGTTTACCATCAAAAAAAGCTTATCGAAAAGAAATTACTAATAAAAGTGCATTAATCAGAGAATTACATGTTTACGGAAATCTAATTCCAATTGGGGATAAAGAAAAATATGGGTGGCAGCATAAAGGATATGGTTCTAAACTTATGTTTCATGCTGAAAAATTGATATCAGAAACTTATGATAAAAATAAATTAATTGTAACCAGTGCTGTTGGGACTCGAGAATATTATAAAAATTTAGGATATAAATTAGAAGGTCCTTATATGACTAAAATAGTAAAATAGTGATTAATTGAAAAAAATAATAATTTTAACAGAATTAGGCGTTATTCTTCTAAATAATGAATATAAAATACTTAGTAAATATAAATTTTCAAAATATGATGGTGTTGAAGATTATTTAAAAATAAATTCTGGTAGACTAGATAGAAATATCAAAAAAATAATTCGTAATTATCTTACTAATAGTAATGAAAAAATATATGTTAATAATGAAAATTTGGTAAAAAGTTTAAAAAATTTAGGTATGCATGTTCAGTATAACGACGAAATTATAAATAAATTAGATAAATTCAAATTATTGAGAGATGCCAAGTTTATCTCATCAATCGAAGATGGTAAACAAAGAATTCAAAAATTTGCATTACAATTATCTGAAAATAAATTACGTAAAATTACCAGTAATCGTGATTTGTATATAGTTCAGGCTATAGATGCTCTAGATGAAATTGATAAATTAATTAATATTAAAAAAGAACGAATTTATGAATGGTATGGACTACATTTTCCAGAACTAGAAAATATAATTAACAATCCAATAAATTATTCAAATATTGTATCTAAAATTGGTGATAGAACATTAATTACCTCTGAAAAATTAAAACTGTTAAAATTTGATAATAATACTATAAAAAATATCTTATCTGAATCTCATTCATCTACTGGTGGAAAAATATTAAAACAGGATTTAACTGTACTAAAAATGTTAGCGCAAGAATTATTGATTATGAATAAAACAAAAGACAAGCTAACTAAATATGTGAATTCAATGATGGTGAAAACAGCTCCAAATTTATCTGCGTTAGCAGGTTCTAATATAGGAGCAAGGTTCATTGCTCAAGCTGGTAGTTTAGATAAACTAGCTAAATTATCTTCTAGTGGAATACAAATATTAGGTGCAGAAAAAGCGTTATTTAGATCTATGAAAACTGGTTCTCGACCTCCAAAACATGGCATTATATTTCAACATAAATATGTTCATTCTGCACCAAAAAGACTAAGAGGGAAAATTGCACGGACATTTTCTAGTAAAATTGCTATTGCTGTGAGAGTCGATTGTTTTAAAGGAAAATTTGACAAAGATCTAATAACCAAATTAAATGATAAAGTTCTACAATTACTTTCTAAAAATAACTTGAAAATTACTTAATATTATTTTATATTTTTTATTGATGAATAATATGACTATTTTATTTAAATTTAATGATAATTTATTACTAGTTACACATAATAATCATCAAAGATTAATAACGAAGAATTTAAAACCTGGAAATCAATTATATGGTGAAAATATTAAGATAATAAATAATTCTGAATATAGAATTTGGGATCCTTTTAGAAGTAAAATGTCTGCCGCTATTCTTACCAGTAATAAAAATCTTGTAA
>CAXETO010000044.1:0-6964 GCA_963999255.1 uncultured archaeon
GTTAAATTTAATTCTTTTTCCACTGATTCTGGTAATCTATGTCTATCAAAGTAATGTAAATGAGTATCAAAAGGTTTCAATTTTCTTAAAGCCGACAATCCTATTCGACCTGCAGCTACAGTACCTATATGCATACCCTCTATGTCATAAGAGCGTTGTACAGCGTCAGCAATATTCCAACCGCCTGATTTTGCAATTGCATGTTGATTATGATAATCTCTAACCATAGCTAAGATCATCATAACAATATGCTCAGAAACAGAAATGGAATTACAATAAGTAACTTCAACTACATCAACTTTATTATCTATTGCAGCTTGTAGGTCTACGTGATCTGACCCCACACCCGCTGTAATTGACATTTTTAAATTATTTGCCTTTTCTATTAATTCTCTTGTTAAATAAAAAGGCCAGAATGGCTGTGATATTACAACATCAGCATCCATTATTTCTTTAGCAGCCACAGAATCCTTACCATCTTTATCAGATGTAACCACTAATGTGTGACCTCTTTTTTCTAAAAATTCTCTCAATCCTAATTCACCAGAAACACAACCTAGTAATTCTCCTGGTATAAAATTAATTGATTTTGGTGTTGGTAAAGGCATACCATCTGGATATTTTTCTAATTTTGGTAGTTTACTTAATGGATAATTTTTAGGCATTCCACCTTTTGGATCATCATATAAAACACATAATATTTTCATAATTTATTCTATTATATTAAGTTCATAATATTCTTTATACTTATCTTAACAAATTAAATTATTAATTATGTTTTTTTTATGTTATCTCAATCATTCGTTCAATAGATAATCGGGCTTTATTAGCTATTTTTTCCGACACTTTAATTTCAAAAATATTATTTTTTAATGATTGATGTAATTTTTCTAGTGTTATCATCTTCATATATTTACATATAGCATCTTCTTTTAATGGAATTAGTTCTTTGTTGTTAACTTCTTTATTTATTCTGTGTAGTATTCCTACTTCTGTTGCTATTACAAATTTATTATTCTGAGATTCTTTTACTCGTTTCACCATTCCTTCAGTAGATAATATATGTGTTTGTTTATTCTTGATATTATCTTCTGATAAATGATAAAGATATTTTGATACACATCCACATTCTGGATGTATTAAAAATTCTGCATTTTTAACGTCTTCAAGTTTTTTATTTACATCTTCAATACGCATATCTGCATGTACATGACATTCACCAGGCCATATATGAATATTTCTTTCTGTTTTAGATGCAATGTATGAGCCTAAAAACATATCCGGTAAAAATAATATCTCTTTATCTTTTGGTATAGAATTAACGATTTTTATTGCGTTTGATGATGTACAACAATAATCACTTTCTGCTTTTATTTCTGCAGTAGTATTTACATAACTAACAACTACCGCATTAGGATATTTTTCTTTCCATCCTCTTAATTGTTCTATATTAATAGTTGATGCTAAAGAACATCCAGCTTCTAGATCTGGTATTAAAACAGTTTTTCTAGGACATAATATTGAAGCTGTCTCAGCCATAAAATGTACGCCACAAAACACTATTGTATCTGCTGTAGTATTTGTTGCTTCTAGTGATAAATTTAATGAATCACCTATAAAATCCGAAACATCTTGAATTTCAGGTAATTGATAATTATGAGATAATATTACTGCATTTTTCTTTTCTTTTAAATATTTAATTTCATTGCTTATATCTTCTATTAGTTCAATCTTTGTTGTCATCTAACTATAACAAATTTATTTTTATATTTAAATTAGTTACTATTAAGGCAAATTTCTTACAAGTTATTTTTAGTCAATGCAAAAATTGCCTTTAAATATACATCTTTTATTAAAATTTTATTTAACTCAATATTTTAGTAATATTAAGCGGTCGTGGTCCAGCCTGGTAAGACATTAGCTTGCCAAGTTAATAACCCGGGTTCAAATCCCGGCGACCGCATTTAAATTGAAATGATGATTTATTCTAATCGTTTGTTTTAATATCTACTGATTTTGCATTAAATATAAAATTTCTTACCTTTATTTTATCTTTAAATCCTAAATTAGTTTCTACTCCACTAGAGACATCTACCGCATATGGTTTAACTTTCTTTACAGCTTGAATAATATTATTTGGGGTTAATCCTCCTGCCAATATAAATGGTTTTGGATAAATATAATCTCTAATTTCTTTGCTTATTTGCCAATTGTGTATTATTCCTGTACCACCATATTGTCCTTTTACAGATGAATCCACTAGAATAATATCAAATTGTTTAACATCATTTTTCACTTTATCAAATATTATATTTGGATCTGCATGTAATACTTTTATTTGTTGAATTCCTTGAATTTGTTTTACATCTGGTAATTCTCCATATAATTGTAAAAATTTTGGTAATTCCGGATTTAATTTTTCGATCAGATCATCTACCAGTTCCATTTTTGTAGCTATTACTGTAAAAATATGTTTTGGAATTTGTGAAAGAAATAATTTTATTTGTTCAAAGTTTAAATTTCTTGGAGATTCTGGGAATCCAGTTATAAACCCTATTAAATCTACCCCTTCATCAATTACCATATTAATATCATTTAAATTTGTTAATCCATCAATTTTGACTTTAACTTTCATTTGTTGATCAATTCTTTTAATTTAGTTTCAATATTATTTGAACTCATAATTGAGGAACCAATTAAGAATCCATTTACATTATAATTTAATAAATCTTGTATATCTGAATAAGACTTTATTCCACTTTCACTAATTATACATTTATTTGCATGATTTTGATTCTCTAATATTTTTTTCGTAGTGTTCAAACTCGTATTAAATGTTTTTAAATCTCTGTTATTGATCCCTATTATATCAGCATCAATAGTTAACGCCTCATTAAATTCATCTTTATTATGACATTCAAGAATTATTTCTAAATTGTTGTTATGTGCATAATCAATTAAATCTTCTAATCTCTCATTAGTGTATTTATCTCTAAATATTGTATATATTAATAAAATTGCATCTGCTCCAATTTTTTTACCTGCGTCTATTTGTTTTTTTGTAAAGATTATATCTTTCATTATTAAAGGTATTTGTATATTATTTGCAATATTACTAAAAGTTCTTAATGATCCATTAAAATTTTTTTCTTCAGTAAGAATTGATAAAGCTATAGCACCACCATTTTGCATTGAGTATGCAATTTTTACTGGATCTTCTTTAAAATCTCTAATAATTCCTGCTGATGGTGAAGCAAATTTTATCTCAGATATTATAGAAATTTTATTTTTTAACACCTCATTTTTTAATGAATATTTATTTTTTTTAACCGATATTATATCATCATAATAACCAGTTTTAATACTATTTTTTACATCTAAAACCAACTTTTTTAAAATATCACTCATATTTCTTCTCCAACTTTTCGAGCTCTTCTGTATTTCCGCTACAAAATTTTATTAATCGTTTTAATTTCATATACGCTTTGCCACTTTGTATTGCATCTCTAGCTTTCTCTATTCCATATTTTATATCATCAACTTCTTCTGTAACTAATAATCCTGCCGAAGAATTTAATAAAACAGAATCCAACTTTCCTCCATTTTTAATATTACCGTTTAATATTTTAAACGCAATTTCTATATTCTCTTTTTTAGTTACAGTTTGAATTTCTTTTATATTATATCTTGGTAATCCTATTTCTTTCGGATCTATTTCAAATATTTTTATTTCAGAATTTTTTAAAAAACCAATTTTTGTCCTTCCTATTACTGATAATTCATCTAGTCCATCTAAACCATGTACTACCATTGCATTTTCTAATTCTAGATTTTTTAATACATAAATTATTTGTTCCACCAATTTTTCATTATAAACTCCCATAATTTGTTGTTTGACGTTAGCGGGATTGATTAATGGACCTAATATATTGAACACAGTTCTCATTCCAATTTCTTTTCTTATTGGAGCAACATATTTCATTGTTGGATGAAATATAGGCGCGTATAAAAACCCAATTCCTATTTCTTCAATAGATTTTTCTATTTGCTTAGAATCTGTATTTAGTTTAAGCCCAAATCCTTCTAATAAATCTGCACTCCCACAATTACTTGTTACAGACCTATTACCATGTTTTGCTACACATATTCCTGATCCTGCTAAAACAAATGCTGTGCATGTACTTATATTAAATGTCTGAGCAATATCTCCACCAGTCCCACAGGTATCAATAATTTTTTTTTTAATATTTGGTTTAATTGAAATCCCATTCTCTTTAAGAACTTGGGCAAATGCAGTAATTTCTTCTATTGTTTCACCCTTCATTTTTAACGCAGTTATGAACGCTGATGTTTGTGCTTGTGTAGTAGCACCGCTTAATATTTCTTGCATTATACTAGTTGCTTGTTTTGATGTTAAATTTTTATAGCTGCTTATTGCTTGTATTCCTTTTTGTATCAATTTAAACACCTAAAAAATTCTTTAAAATCTTTGTTCCTACTTTAGTTAATATAGATTCAGGATGAAATTGCACACCTTCAATTGGGTATTTTACATGTCTTACTCCCATTATTTCTCCATCATCTATTGATGTAGCTGTTATTTCTAAGCACTTTGGTATTGTGATTTTATCACCAACTAGTGAATGATATCTTGTAGCTGAAAATGGACTATCTATATTTTTATAAACTCCTTTTTTATCATGTTTTATTAAACTCGTTTTCCCATGTTTAATTATATTAGCTTTTTTTATTTTCCCGCCATATGAGTGAATTATTCCCTGATTCCCTAAACACACTCCTAGTGTGGGTATATATTTACTTTCGTTTCTTAGAATACTTGAACAAATTCCAAAATCTCTTGGATTTTTCGGATTTCCTGGCCCTGGAGATATTACTATTCTATCAGGATTTATTTTTTTTATTTCATCACTTTTAATCTCATTATTTCTGTATACATATGTTTCAGTATTTAATGATCCAATTAATTGTACTAAATTATAAACAAATGAATCATAATTATCTATTATTAATACTTTCATAATCTACTCAGTTGATTTCTCTAAAGTTTTTAATATTACTTGAGCTTTTTGCTCGGTTTCTTTCCACTCCATTTTAGGTATAGATTCTGCTACTATTCCAGCTCCAACTTGTAGGGTAGCTTGTTGGTTATTAACTGTTAATGTTCTTATTGTTATTGCAAAATCTGAATTCCCATTAAATGAAAAATATCCTAAAGCTCCAGCATATGGTCCTCTAGCTGAAACTTCAAATTTATCTATTAACTCCATAGCTCTTATCTTTGGAGCTCCAGATACTGTTCCTGCAGGAAAAACTGCTTTCAAAGCATCATACGAATTATATTTATTACTTATTTCTCCAATTACTTGTGATACAATATGTTGAACGTGACTATATTGATGTACTTTCATAAATTCAGGAACTTTTACTGTACCTGGTATAGATATTTTTCCAACATCATTTCTCGCTAAATCAACCAGCATTACATGTTCTGATTTATCTTTTGGGTCTGATAATAATTCATTTGCTAACTTACGATTTAATGATTTATTATCTACTATTGGTCTAGTTCCTGCAATAGGAAAAGTTTCAACTCTTTTTTTTATTACTCTAACTAACATTTCTGGACTTGAACCAACTATTGCTCTTTTTCCCATTTTTACTATATACATATATGGTGATGGATTTATTTTTCGTAATTGTTTATAAAAACCTAATATTTGACCATTCAAATTAAATTCTATTTTTCTAGCTAAAACTGCTTGAAATATATCACCATCTACTATATGTTCTTTAATTTTCGTTACTGCACGTTCATATTTTTCTCTTGACATGTTTGTCTTTAAATTACTATAATTTAATTTGTCTAATGTTGAATTTTTTCTTATCACTTCAGTTAAATCTTTAAATCTGTTTTTTCCAACATGAAAATAATACGCTTCATTATTAGTATGATTAATTATTATTCCATCTTCATAAATTCCCATTTCAACATCTGGATATTCTGATTCATAAGTAGATTTAGCTAGTGATTTTTCCATATTTCTAACTGTGTTATATGAAATATATCCTACTCCTCCACCTGTAAATCTAGCAGCTCCATCATCTTTAACACGTTTATTTAATACTTTTTGTATTGCTTTAATCGGATCATTAATTTTATAACTATTTTTTTTCCCATTGATATCAGTCATTTTCATATGCGAATTTTTTATGTTAATATTTGTTTCAGGATTAAATCCTATAAATGAATATTCAGATAATTTCTTAGGTCCTATTACTGATTCTAATATAAAGCAATTATCAAATTCTGAATATATATTTGCAAATATCTCAATAGGAGTTTTATTAACTCGAAATTTTTTATATTGTATTTTAACATCTTTTATTGGTTCGGTTCCAAAAACAGTCACCCATAAGATTCACTTATTTAATTTGGTATTATGATGTATATAATCTTTAAATAATATTTTAAGTAATTAATTAGTTAATTTCTTTATGATTTAATTTTAGCCAATTCACGGCAATCCGACTTCTAATGTTTTATTCAGATTATTTTCCACAATAATTAACTTATAGATTGATCTTTCTTCACTTTTTTCAAATTCCGGTAATGTATAATTTTTTGTTATTTTAAATTCTTTATCTTGAATTTTTAGTAATTGACCAGGTTTTATAGCTGTTAATTCCCATGTTACACCACTTCCTAAATTATATAATGTTACTGCCCATTTTTCTCCCTTCTTTAAACCAATAAATCCTAAGTCACCATATTTTACGTCAGCCTCACCAATTTTCTTATAGTCACAAAATAATTGTCTACATTTCGCACATATGTGTATATCTATAGTGGTAATTAATTTTCCACAATCATTTAAATTTAACATTCCATAGAATATAACGTCTGAATCCATTCCTTGATGACTACATTTTTTCATAATATTAT
>CAXETO010000045.1:0-6614 GCA_963999255.1 uncultured archaeon
CTATTTCAGTCATTAGTTATTACAGTCCCCTCATTTTCTTTTAATATTGATGATATAGGATTTCTTATATCACCTGAAGAAATAATTACTTCTTTAACACCCATTTCTAATGATTCTATTGAAGCTAAAAGTTTCTTCTCCATTCCATGACCCACCGTTTTTTTTAATTCTTTTGCTTCACTTAAATTTAATTTTTTAATCACTTTACCATTTTCTAGCACTCCTCTCACATCAGTTAAGAAAATTACTTTATCTGCTTTTATTCCACCACCTATATATGCGGCTGCCCTATCTCCATCTACGTTTAAAAGATCATATTCTTCGCTTAGCGCGATAGGTGAAATTACAGGCGTATAATTATTAGTTAAAATGATGTCTAATAGCTGATTATTTATCTCTGTTATTTTTCCTGTATATCCCCCTTCAATAATCTTCTTTCTGTTATCTTTTGTTTTTATTATTAATTTCTTTTTTCTTGTAGCGGAAATTAATTTTCCGTCAATACCAGAAATTCCCACTGCATTTACATCAAATTTTTGTAATGTCTTTGTAATTTCTTTATTTATTTTTCCAGACATTACCATTGTAAATATCTCTACAGTTTCTTTATCTGTATATCTACTTCTTACTCCGCTTGGAGAAATTATAAATTTCTGTTCTTTGCCCATTTGTTCAGCAATGTTTGTAACTGTTTTTCCTCCTCCGTGTACTATTATGATATTCTCTGATTTAGTTAAAGTCTTTATATCTGTAATTAATGTATTATTGACGCCATCAGTTAATATACTACCGCCTATTTTTATTACTATTTTCAATAATATCACACAGGATGAAGACCTGGAAATTCTAAAGCTGTTTCTTCTTTAAATCCCATAGCTATGTTCATACATTGAACTCCATTACCTGCAGCTCCTTTCATTAAATTATCTGTGGCTGAGAGTAATACTATTCTGTTTACATTATTATCTTTTTCAAATCCAATATCACAGTAATTTGATCCAGATAATATCTTAGGATCAGGAAATTTATGTATACTCCTTTTATCTCTTATTAATCTTATAAATGGCTCATTTTCATAAAATGTTTTATAAATTTTCCATATGTCTGAAGTTGAAATTACGTTTTTTGAAAATGTATGTATTGTACATAATATTCCTCTAACCATATTAACTCCATGTGGACTCATTGAAATTTTAATTTGATTATCTGATAATATAGATAATTCCTGTTCGATCTCTCCAATATGTCTATGACCAACTGGTTTATATGGTCTCACTACTCCATATCTTTCAGGATAATGTGTGGCAGTTGATGGTTTTACACCTCCACCCGAAGCTCCTATTTTTGAATCTATAATTATGTTATTTTTTTCTATAATTTTATTTTTAATTAATGGGGCTAATGCTAATATCGATGTTAATGCCATACATCCTGGTATAGCAATTAATTTAGAACCTACTAATTCACTTCTATGAAGTTCAGGTAAACCATATGTAAATTTATCTAATAATTCTGGATTTGGATGATTATAATTATACCATTTTATATAATCTTCAGGATTCTTTAAACGAAAATCTGCTGCCATATCTATTATCGTTATTCCCATTTCAATTAATTTTGGAATTATCTTGACTGATGAACCATGTGGAACTGCAGTAAATATAATATCACATTTTCCGTTTATATTTTCATCATGTGATGTAAACTTAATGTTTGTTGTACCTCTTAGATTCGGATGAACTCTGTAAACATATTCATCTTTGTATTGTTCAGATGTAGCTACTACAATTTCAATTTCTGGATGATATGATAATATTCTTAATAATTCTCCACCTACATATCCTGAAGCGCCTATTATACCTACTTTCATCTATATCTCACACTATTTACTTGTTATATACTCTATTATTATTTTTCCTATATCAATATCACTGATAGTTGAAGCTCCTTTAAATTCTACTGTTCCATTAATTTCATTAATTACTAATCCATTACCTGAATCCATTATGTCAACGCCTAGTATTCCTCCACCAACTGATTTTGAAGCTAAAGTTACTAATTTATTTAATTCTGGAGTAATTTCATATTTACTTACAGTAGCACCTTTTGCTACATTAGCTCTCCATTCTCCTTTAACAGGTTTTCTTGATATTGCTGTTATTATTTTATTATCTACTACTATACATCTTATATCTTCTCCAGAACATTTTATCATTTCTTGATTGTAATGTATATTGTTAATTGGATTATTCATTATTTCTTTCATTTCAAAAATTGCATTAGCTGTTTGTTTATCTTTTAATATTGTTACCATTCTTCCCCAACTTCCAATTAACGGTTTATTTATTGCTGGATATCCTAATTCTTCTAATGCACTTAAAGATGATTTAGTAGTGAATGTTATACTAGTTTTAGGAATTGGTAAATTATTTTCAATTAATTTTAATGTTGTTAATAATTTATTACCACAAGTGTTTATTGTATCAAATTTGTTAACTACTGTTATTCCTTTAGTCTCTAAGAAAGCTGTAATATGTAATCCCCTGTAAAAACCTAAACATCTCTGTAGTACTACTTCCCCATATATTTCCTGTAATTCTTCTTTACTAGTATCTGTTTTAAAATTAATCTCTTTTGCGTCTATTAATTGAATATCTAACTTTCTATTCATAGCTTCTTGATATATTTTTTTTTCTTCCCATCTTATCTGATCGTAAATTATTGATATTTTTTTACTCATCTATTAATCACCTGTTTATTACCTTTTTTTAAATTATTATTACGGTTGATCTTTTGGATTTTGATTTTGTAAAGACGCTAATCCCCATATTTTTATGAATCCATTTGCGTCTGTTTGATCAAATTTTGATTCCTGATTATAACTAGCCATGTTTGAATTATATCTTGAAAACTTTGAAGTTCGATTTATTACTTTGATATTTCCTTTATGTAATTTAATTCTAATCGTTCCTGAAACATTTTTCTGTGTATTAAATATAAACTTCTCTAAATCTAATCGTAAATCATCTATCCATAAGCCAGAATATACTAACCAAGACCATTTCTCAGTTATAATATTTTTAAATAATGTTTGTTCTCTTGTTAAAACTAAGTTTTCTAGATCTCGATGTGCTGTTATTAAACAAATTGCTGCAGGACATTCATAAATTTCTCTTGTTTTAATTCCCATTATTCTGTCTTCTATGTGGTCAATAAATCCTACTCCGTTTAATCCAACTATTCTGTTTAATTCTTTTATCAATTCTACAGAAGACATTTTAGTTTTATTTATAGAAATTGGTACTCCATTTTGAAATTCAATATCTAAATAAGTTGCTTTATCTGGAGTTTTATTTATAGGATGTATCCAATTATAGATATCATCTCCAGCTTCAGTTTCTAGATTAGATAGTTTCCCTCCTTCTACACATCTTCCCCAAATATTTTCATCTATGCTGTATTCTGTTGTTTTTGTTTCTATTGGTATTCCATGGTCTTTTGCATATTTTTCTTCAACATCTCTTGATAAATTCCATTCTCTTACTGGTGCTAATATTTCTAATTTAGGATTCAAGTATTTTATTGTAGTGTCAAATCTTACCTGATCATTTCCTTTTCCTGTACACCCATGAGAAACAATTTTTGCATTTTCTTTGTTAGCAATTTCCACTAATTTTTCAGCAATTAAAGGTCTTGATAAAGCAGTTCCTAATGGATATTGATTTTGATAAAGACCATTAGCCATTATTGATTTAAAAATATAATTTTCAACAAATTCTTCTTTAGCGTCTATGAAATAATGTTTTTTCGCTCCAATAGATTTTGATATTCTTTCTACCTTCTCAAAATCATCATTTTGTCCAACATCTAGTGTTACTGTAATTACTTCGACGTCATATTTTTCTTGTAAAAACTTAACACATACTGATGTGTCTAGTCCTCCTGAATATGCTAACACTACTTTCTTCATAGAATTTATATCATTGCTAAGAAAGGTTTATATATTTTTGTACTCTTTTTAGCTAAAAATGACCACTAATGTACCAAATTTAGTCAAACCATCTATTATTAAAAGTGTAAAAATGTTAATTGAATCTGACTTCTCTATTCAAGATGCATTATCTAGGGGTTATGGTAATTCAAGTGAAATTGCTCGAATATTAAAACCATCCATAGATAATATGATGAAAAAAAATATTAAACTTGATTCAATTATAACTTCTGTTAAACGAACTAAATTTAATTACAATGTTTATTCTGATTCAGTAACTCGAATAATTGCTAATAGCACTATTAGTGTTAAAACTGATGTAATCAAATTATCACTTAAAAGATCTAGTGTAACATTAAACATTGTAAGTAGATTAATTTCTAAATATCAGGAAGATTTTCTTCAAGTTTCAGAAAGTTTATCTGCTCTCACCCTTATCTTTGATTCTAATATCTTATCAATAGTGAGAAAAAATTTCTCGAAATCTGATATCTTAGAAGAAGAATTAAATCTAGCCGCTATCATAATTCATAGTTCTAAACAAATAATTAAAACTCCTGGATGTACTATTTTGTTTTATACTCAACTTTTAAGAAGGGGAATAAATATAGAAGATACTACTAGTTGTTTTACTGATACAATCTTAGTTGTTTATATGGATAAAGTTGGTAATGCTTTTATGGCTCTCACTGAATTAATTTCGTTATATAGAAAAAAATTGTTGTCTTCTAATCAATAATTTTTACTTCTTCTCCAACTTTTGATTTTATTACTGGTAAAGACATTTTTTTTATTCTAGATTCTATTTCTTCACTATATTCATGGTATGTGTCAATAAATACACTAGGTCCAGTTTGCATAGAAAAGTATGCTGGTATTCTTTCTTCTCTTAATTTCTGAACTTCTTTTATTACCTTTATACTCTCTGGTGTAAATAATACATGCCTATTCTTACCAGTCATTGTTATACTATGTAATTCTAAGCTATCTAGTTCTGATAATTTACCAACTTTATTTAGATCGCCATTTTTTATTGCGTTCTCCATGTCTTTAATTCTTTCATTAATATTTTCTATTCTGGTATTGAAAAACGATGATGTTAAAACTTCTTTATGTGCGCGTTCTGTAATATATTTAGTATATAATGGTATGATTATTATTGATATATCTAAATTTTTTCTCTTTGCAATTTTATAAGCGTAAGAATCTTCATCAGTTGTACCACTATTCCATCTTGAATATTCTCCTGTTACACTTCTACATGCAGATCCTGCTAAACGTCTTGCTATAGTAGAAATTAGTTTTAGATCCCAACCAAATTCTTTATCTAATCTTGCTGCTTTGAATGCAGCTGCTGCCAAAGCCGCGCCACCTGAAGATGATGATCCTAGTCCTTTAGCGTTAAACTGACTAATATTATCTATAGATTCTATCTTTGCATGTAAATTAACTCCAGATAATTTTCTTACGATATTTAAAACTTCTATTGCTCTTTGTTTCGCTAATCCATAGATTTCTTTTTTGTTTATGTTTATTCTATCTTGTTTATAATCTCCAAATTCTACTGTTGTTTTTGTCCAGAGTTTATCTACATTTACTGATATACTATCATGAAAGGGTATACGTAATTTTTCATTTTTTAATCCATGATATTTTATTAATCCTTGCATTGGGTGTGCTATCGCTGTTGCCTTCATTATATATACTTATAAAATAGTTAATAATTAATTTTTCCAAGCTGTTATGATTAATATGCCTTCTACATCATTATTTTTTAATAAATTAATCATTTCTCTTGGTATATCTATAGAAGATTTGTTACATTTTATAGCTAATGTTCTTGGGCATATGTATTCACTTTTCCTTATTACTATATCATCTACATTCGCTAAACTTAATTCAGAAGACCCTTCACCAAGTATAGTGAATTTATGTTCCTGAACTATTATCTCAATTTTTATTATAGAATTCTTATTTCTAATTATGTTTTTTAATTCTTTTTTAATTCCATGACATCCTTTATCTGATTTAATTCCTACTATGCAATGACCATTTTTAGTTAAAAATTGGTCTCTAGTTATCTCAATAGTTGTAGAATGTTTCGCTGAAATTAATTTATGCCCATGAAAATATATTTTTTCTTGTATTGAGTTCAATTACTTATATCTTTTATTGACATATAATCTAAAATATTTTTCTACTTCATATATCTTACATTTTCAATTTTTAAGCATAATGTTTAAAGAGTCTTTATTTAAAAAATATATTGATTAATATTGTTTCCTGCAGCTTCTGGTTATGATAGAGCTATAACTGTTTTCTCACCTGATGGAAGATTATATCAAGTTGAATATGCTATTGAAACTGTTAGAAGAGGAACTTTAGCTGTTGGTATAAGATCAAATGAAGGAATTGTTATTGCTGTTGAAGAAAGAACTCGTAAATTACAAACTTCCTCAGTAGTCCAAAAAATTTTTGAAGTTGATAATCATCTTGGAATAGCTGCTGCTGGTTATATCCCTGATGCTAGAATACAAGTTGATCAGGCACGAAATCTAGCTCAAAGTAATAAACTAATTTATGATGAAAAAATAGATGTTGAAAGTGTAGCTAAAAAGTTAGC
>CAXETO010000046.1:0-6596 GCA_963999255.1 uncultured archaeon
TTTGCATATGGTAATGCACTAGTTACAATAACTTTTCTCTTTGAATATTTGTTTTTTGTTATATTAACATTATTCAAATTATTTCCAGGATTGTTCATATTCTATTTGTTCTTTTGTTGGATTATCTATATTAATTCCTGTTGATTCTAAAGAATTTTGCGCTACAGAATTATCTATGTCTTCAGGTACAGAATAAACTTTCTTCTCCAATTTGTGATTATTTTCTGATATGTATACTGCTGATAATAGTTGATTTGAGAAAGACATCATCATAACTTCTGGTGGATGACCTTCTGCTGCTACTAAATTTACAATTCTACCTTTTCCAATAAGATAAACCATTTTATTATTTTTCATATTATATTGCTCAACATGTGATCTAACTTCTATAATATTTTTCTTGTTTTGATCTAAATATTTAGTGTCTATTTCAATATCAAAATGTCCTGCATTTGATAATATTGCACCATTTTTCATTTTATTAATATGTTCTCCTCTAATAACTCCTTTTTGTCCAGTAGCTGTAACAAAAATATCGCCTTGTTCTGCTGCTTTTATGATTGGCATAACTTGAAAACCATCTGCATGTGCTTCAAGTCCATTTATTGGATTAATTTCAGTTATTATTACTTTAGCTCCTAAACCATCAGCTCTAGTAGCTATGCCTTTTCCTACCCAACCATATCCACATATTACAACTGTCTTTCCAGCAATTAAAAGACTTGTTGATCTTAAAATACCATCAAATGTACTTTGACCTGTTCCATATCTATTATCAAATAAATGTTTAGTTTTAGCATTGTTTACTGCTATTATTGGATATCTAAGTAAACCTGATTTTTCTAAAGCCATTATTCGTGTTACTCCTGTAGTAGTTTCTTCAGTACCGCCAATAATTTTTAATTCTGAAAATTTCTTTTCACTGTGTATAAGAGCATGAACGTCTGATCCATCATCCATTATTATCTCTGTTTTTGAATTTAATACATTATTAATAGAATCTATATATTCACTCGTGTTTTGACCTCTCCATCCATAAACTATTATTCCTTGTGAATCTAGATATGCAGCAATATCATCTTGTGTTGATAATGGGTTGGCTCCACATAAATATACTTGAGCACCAAGAGTTTTTAATCCCATTATTAACGCTGATGTTTCTTTAGTTATATGTAAACAAACACCAATTTTTCTGTTAGCTAACGGTTGTTGTTCTTTTATTTTCTCTATTGTTCTTGAAAGAGCAGGCATATGATTATATGCCCAGTTATATGATAATTCTCCTTTATCTGATAATTTTGAATCTGCTATTTGACTTTTCAATACTGTATCACTATTAATCTATATTATTAAAATTTTTTGTAGTTTAAATAAATTACATATTCCATAATTAGTATATTGCGTCTTTTAAAGCATCTTTACAATCACATTTTCTATCTTCTGTTATCTTTAACATAGTTTCACTTAAAATATTTCTAGTTTTTGACACATTATTCTTCAAAGTTTTAATTATCTCTTCTGTATTGACAGGATTTTCTGCCCATACGTCATAATCAGTTACTGTAGCTATGTTTACATAACAAATCTCTACTTCTCGTGCTAATATGCATTCAGGTACTACTGTCATACCTATTATATCTGCTCCCCAATTTCTAAACATTTTAGATTCTGATTTTGTTGAAAATCTTGGACCTTCAATGCATATATATGTTCCACCTAAATGATTCTTATATTTTAAGTTCTTACAAATTTCATCTGTTTGATTTGATAAATATCTACAAAACGGATATGCAGTTGAAATATGTGCTACTTGTGGGCCATCGTAAAATGTATTTTCTCTATTTTTTGTTCTGTCAATAAATTGATCTGGTATAACTATATCTCCTGGTCTTAATTCTTCTCTTAGACTACCAACAGCTGATGGAGCTAATATCCATTTCACTCCTAATTTTTTCATAGCCCATATATTTGCACGATAATTAATTTTATGAGGTGGAATTTTATGTGATTTTCCATGTCTAGGTATAAACACTACTTTCTTATTTTCAAAATCTCCTATTGTTATTAAATCTGAAGTTTTGCCGTAAGGAGTGCTAATTTCTATTTCTTTAGTCTTAGTAATAATCTTACTATCATATATTCCTGTACCGCCTATTATTCCTATATCTGCTAAAAATTCTTTATTCATTAATATTTCACTAGTGAACGCACATCATATTTATTAAGTATATTTCTTCCATCTAATTCAGTTAATTCAATCACAAATCCCAAACTTATTACTTTGCCATTTAATCTCTCGATTAGATTTGCAGCTGCTAATGCTGTGCCTCCAGTTGCTAATAAATCATCTATTATTATTACTTTATCATTTTCTTTAATTGCAGTTTTCTGTATTTCCATAGTTGCTTTCCCGTATTCTATATTATAACTCTGTTTAATAGTCTGACCTGGTAGTTTTCCCTCTTTTCTGACCAATATAAATCCTTTATCTAATTCTTTTGCTAGCATTGATCCAAATATAAATCCTCGCGCTTCAATTCCTACTATATATTTTATATCTTTGTTCTGATATCTATTCTTTAATTCTTGTATTATGAAATTAAAACATTTATGATCTTCTAATAATGGATTTATATCTCTAAATAATATTCCTTTTTTTGGGAAATCTGGATAGTTCTTAATTATCTGTTTTAGGTCCATAATGAATTATTATTCGCGTGATAATTAAGTGTTTTTGATATTTTTATTTTAATAAATTAACTTAAATCTCGGCATGTTCTTTAAAATGTTATAAGTTCTCTATTATAATAATAAATTGAAGTTTATGAGTAACCCTAAAGATTATACAGTACTCCTTAAGAGACTTCGAAGTCAATTAGGAAAAAATGATTCAATTAATAATGAAGAAAGATTTGAAATTCCTCCTGCTCAAATACAATATGTTGGACGAAAAACAATTCTAAGAAATTATTCTGAATATCCTTTATTATTTCGTAGACCATCTAATCATTTATTATTATTCCTAGCTAAAGAATTAGCTACTTCTGCATCTATAAATCGTGATCATGTTATATTTGTTGGAAAAATACTCACAGATTCAATAAATGGCATATTGCATAGATATGCTAAAAATTATGTTATTTGTATTACTTGTCAAAGACCAGACACTAAACTAGAAAAATCAAAACGATTAATGTTTATAATATGTGAAGCTTGTGGTGCTAGATCACCTGTTAAAGGGTAATTTTTAATATGGCAAATGACTATGTTGGTAAAATAATAAAATGGAATGGAACTCAACTAGTCAATATATGTGATATAAATCTATTAAACACATCTATAAAATCTGATCAAATGAATATTAATATTAATAAAAACTATTTTGGCGAAAAAATGTTAAATGAACCTGATGTTGTTGATCTAATGAAAGGAGCTACTATAATGTTCTTGATTGGTAATTCTATAGTTAATTTAGCAATAAAAAATAAGTTTGCTACTTCTATAGCTGTAAAAAAAATTGATAAAACCTCTTTTCTTATGATATATAAATTTTAAATTGATTTCATCGGTACTATTTTAAATAGTTAATTTTCTAATATTATTATTGATTAATTATTTGTCACATTTCTATCTTGATAAAAAATATTTGGACGATTATTATCCTTATAAAAAAGTAAAAAATAATAAAAATTATTATTTGGATAGAGACGCAAATAAAGTTATAGAAGAAGTTTTTGATAAATCAACATTAATGACATTATATAATTTAATTAATCATAATGCTATAGATTACCTTGATGGTGTTGTAAATTCTGGAAAGGAGGCCAGAATATATCGTGGCGTTAAAGACAAACAATTACTAGCTGTTAAGATATATCTTGTAAGCTCTTCAAATTTTAAATCTAGAAGTGAATATATGATAGATGATTATAATTCTGCTTTTAAAAAGGGAATGAAAAATATTGTTCCTCTATGGGTTAGAAAAGAATATCGTAATATGAAAATAGCTTATGATAATAATATTCCTGTACCAAAACCACTATGTTTTGATAAAAATGTTTTAGTTATGAATTTTATTGGTGAAAATGGCGTTGGTTCTCCTTTGCTTAAAAACTCTCCTTTATTTCAAAAAGATTATAATATGTTGTTAAATATTATTACAAATTTATATAAAAAAGCTGGCCTTGTACATGGTGATCTTTCTGAATATAATATATTTAAATTCAAAAATAAATTATTTTTATTTGATTTTGGTTCTTCTGTAACTCTTAATAATCCTAAACATATTGATTTCTTAAAACGTGATATTAATAATATAAATAAATTCTTTTCTAGAAATGGATTTAAAACTAAATCTCTAAATGAAATACTTGATGGAATGAAAAACTGATATGAAGAAAGAAATTAAATTACCTAGAGATCGTATAGGTGCTTTTGTTGGTAAAAATGGTAATACAAAGAAGGATATAGAAAATAAATTTGGGGTTAAATTGACTGTGAATAGTGCTACTGGTCTAATTAGTGTTATTGATATTAATTCAGATTACCAATTTTTTAAATTAACACATTTTATTAGTGCTGTGGGATCTGGTTTTTCTCCTGAAAGAGCTTTTAGACTTATTTCTGATGATGAAATATTGCTAAAACTTGATCTTAAAGAATATTCTGGAAAGTCTGTAAATAGCTTAAATCGTATTAAAGGAAGAATTATAGGATTAAATGGTAAAACAAGAACAATTATAGAAGATATGACAAATACATATGTTTCAATTTATAGACATCATGTGTCAATTTTAGGTGGATATAATGAAACAAAACTTGCTCTTGAATCAATAAAACTCTTAGCTTCTGGCAGTCCTCATAAAGTAATCTACTCGATGTTAGAAAGTTATAGATCTAAAATTAAAAATAATAAAATATTGTTATGGGAGGAAAATAAAATAATTGAGTAATTCTCCAACTGTATTCTCTGAAATATCTCCTAGCGAATTTTTTTATAGGAATAGAGATCTAGCAGGTTTTAGTAATCCTGCTCGGGCTTTATACACTGCTATTCGCGAACTTATAGAAAATTCTTTAGACGCATGTGAATCTATGGGTATTAAACCTAATTTAGAAATAAGTCTCAAATCATCAGATAATTCATCTCCTGACCCTAAATATTATGTCTTAAAAGTTAGAGATAATGGACCTGGTATTCTAGATGTTAACATTCCACTAGCTTTTGGCAGAGTATTTTATGGGTCAAAATTTGTGTTAAAACAGGCTAGAGGTATGTTTGGTCTGGGTGGTACAATGGCAATTCTCTATGGGCAAATTACTACAAATAGACCCGTTATGATTAGATCATCTTCTGATGGAAAAATATTACATAATTACAAAATGATGATTGATATTCAAAATAATCGACCAATTATTCTAAATAAATCTGAAAAACCTACTACTAGAACTGGTACTAGTATTGAAATTACATTAATAGGTGATTATTTCCGTTCAATTCAAAAAATTCAAGAGTATATTAGACAAACTGCTCTTGTAAATCCATATGCTAATATAAAATATACTGATCCAAAAAATAATGTGTTTGACTATAATAGAGTAATAAATGTTATGCCTTCTAACCCAAAAGAAACTCAACCACATCCATATGGTGTAGATGTTGAAACAATTAGAAGATTAATTAATTCTAATTCTTATAATCTAGTTGATTCAAATCACAAATTATTAGAAAATGAATTACAAAACTTGTTGTCTATTCAAATGAGTGATATAGTTAAATGTAAAAATTTCTTGTTTAATGATATAATTAACAATAATAAAATTATTTTTAATAATAATGCTCTAAATATATCTGACCTTCTATCATCTGATTCATCTTTGAATATTACTTATGATGCTAAAAAATTCTCTAAAACAATTTCTGTATTGCAAAATATTGTTAAAAAATGGAGAGATATGTCTAAAACACTACGTAATTTTCTATCTATTTATCTGCAAAGTAATATTGAAATGAAATCTGTTTATAATCTCTCTACTAATGCAATAAATTTGATAAATAATAGAATTTTCCTCCTATCAAATACTACTGATTCTAAAAATCTTATTAAAATAAATCCATTTAGCGATCATTTATTAGAAGTTGCTGGTGGTGATTCTATTTTAAAATTTATGAGTAACTTTCATCGTGTCGGTGTGAATAATGCTAATAAATTCTGTATTTTTAGTGGTTTTTCTTCTTCTAGACAAGTACGTACTCTAGGAAATACGGATCTAGTTAAATTTGTTACTGCACTACATAAATTTGAAGATTTTTTAATGCCTGATGCTAGTTGTCTTTCTCCACTTGGTGAAGAAATATTTGAAGCTGGTATTGTAAAAGAATTACAACCAGAATTTGTTTCAGTTATTAAAAGACCAGCGTCAGCATATTCTGGTTTCCCATTTGTTGCAGAAGTTGGATTAGCTTATGGTGGAAAAGTTATTACAAAAGGAATTAAGCTCTTGAGATTTGCTAATAGAATTCCATTACTATATGATGAGGGTAGTGATTTATCTTGGAAAATTCTAAATGATGAAGTTGATTGGAAACGATATCG
>CAXETO010000047.1:0-6590 GCA_963999255.1 uncultured archaeon
TATTATGATTCAATTGAGGAAAAATAATCAAATATCTGTTATTCAATATGGTCTTGGACCTATTGGTTGTGAGTTGGCTAAATTAGTTCTTGATAAAAAAAATCTAAAACTTGTTGGTGGTATTGATGTTGATAAATCTAAGGTTGGTAAAGATCTTGGTCTTGTTATTGATTATAACAAACAACTTGGTATACCTGTTGTGAATAATTTAGATGAAGCCATAAAAATTCATAAGCCTGATATAATTCTTCATGCTACTCAATCACATCTAAAGAATATCAAAAATCAAATTCTTGATATTATACAGCATGGTATAAATTTGATTTCTACTGCTGAAGAATTAAGTTATCCATGGATAAATAATAAAGAAATTGCTAATAAAATAGATTCTGAATCAAAACAGTTTGGTGTCTCTGTTCTTGGTGCAGGAGTTAACCCTGGTTATATATTAGATGCAATGGTTGTTGCGTTAACTGGTGTATCACTTGAGGTTGATAATATAGTAGCAACAAGAGTTGTTGACGCTTCAAAACGTCGATTACCTTTTCAAAAAAAAATTGGTGCTGGTTTATCAAAACAAGACTTTGATTCCAAATTAGAATCTGGAATGTTTGGTCATATAGGATTAATTGAATCATTACAAATAATCAATAATATTCTCGGATTCAAATTAACAAATATTACTAATGTAATTAAACCTGTTATAGCAAATAAAAAAATTATTACTGATAGCATGACTATTGAAAAAAATCAAGTTCTAGGACTTAATCAAATTGTTACTGGTAAAATACGTGATGAAACAAAAATCAAATTAATTTTAGAAATGTATGTTGGAGCTCAAAATCCTTATGATGAAATTTCTGTAAATGGACAACCTAATCTTACTATGCATTTTAAACATGGTGTTCATGGAGATATTGCTACTCGAGCTATTATAGTTAATTCAATATCTAGAGTACTTGATTCAAATCCTGGACTTCATATAGTTACTGATCTACCAATGGCTGGAGTTCTAAATAACAACTAAATTATTATAATTAACCGTTAATTTTAATATATCTTTCAAATTTATCATATGCGTTTTTATCTACTATGATTTTATTATTAATTCTCTTTTCTAAAAGCCAATTATAGACTTCTTTTATGTTTAATATTGATTCTACAATCAATCCATCATTTTTTAAATTCTTACTAGATAAAATATTATTTTTATCAATTTCTTCTCTATCTAAAAATACAACTATTCCAATTATGTCTATATTTTTTTGTAAATCTCTTATTTTGTTTATACTTTCAATTTTTGTTTCACCTGTAGTTAACACATCGTCAACTACTATTACTTTATCTCCTTCTTTTATGGTACCTATTATCATATTCTCGTTTTTATTTCCATAATCTTTAACTTCTTTTCTATCATATCCAAATCTTATTTGTAATTTATGTTGATTCCATAATTTTAATGCAATTGCAGCAGCTAATGGTATTCCTGTATAAGCAGGACCGTAAATATAATCAAATTCTTTTCCAAATCTATTTATTATTGTATTTGTAAATAATTCTGCAATTTTATCTAATGATGAATTATCTTCCATTGCTTTTCTTAAACTTAAATAATATGGTGATATCCTACCGCTTTTTAATTTTGTGTCTTCAAATATTAATGCGTTTTCTTTTAATAAATGATTTAAACTCTCTATCTTGTTATTATTCATTTATTCATCCATCACTTTATTTCTTATTTCAACTATGTTCTTTATTGTTCTAATTGGGTTAGTTGAACTGTAAATAGTAGATCCAATTATCATCGCACAGTTATCTCCGCAGACTAATTTTAATTCATTTATTTGATCTAATATCTCTTTATTTTTATTCTGTCTTCCTATTCCTGGTGAAAATATTGGTCTATCTGTAATCTCTCTATATTTTTTTATAATATCAAGTTTATTTGCAGGTCCAATATAACCATCTACCTTTAATTCTTCACATATGTTTAATATTAATTCCGTTGTTGTTATACAATTTTCTACAATCTTACTATTCAAATTATTTTCTAGCATTATATCTTTTATATGATCTCTATTAATTGGTTGATTATATATTAATTCACTTCCTACTCCAGTCATATGTGGTATTGCTAAAACTTTCATTCCTATTTCATGTGCTTTTGTTACACATTCTATTGTTGAGGAGATTCCAACTATTGGGTGGAAAGTTATATATTCAAAACCAATTTCATATGCTTTTTCTATAATTTTTGCGTTTGATCCACTCCATTGATTCTTTCTATGAAATCCAATATCAGCTATTTTAAAATCTGCAATAAGTGGTTTATTTGTAATTTCTTTTATTTTTTTTATTATTTCTTCTCCATATTGTATCATTATAGGTAATCCTAATTTTATTCCATCTATATGTTCTTTTATTTCATTAATTATCTTTAATGTTTGTAAATCATTTAATAGATCACTTGAATATATTATAGCAAATTTTCTCATTTTATATTATATCCTCTAAGTTCATTAATTGACTTAAATTTTTCTTCTTTTAATCTATGAGTTAATTTCTCTAATATCTTATATGTTATTCCTGGTCCATAATAAATAAAAGCTGTTACTATAGCTAATGCGTTTGCCCCATTTTTAATTATCTCATAGGCGTCATCACCACTAAATATTCCTCCTGTACCTATTATAGGTATTTTATTATTGGTTATTGTTTGAATTTCTTTTAAAATATTGTTTGTGTTACTAAATATTTCTCTACCACTAAGTCCTACATATTCTGAAGGTATTTTTTCTTCTTTTATACGTTTTGTATTTGATATTGTTATTCCAATTTCTGAGTTAATACATATGTTAACTATATCAAATAGTTTCTCTATCTCTTCTTTGTTTTTTAAATCATAATGCGGTAATTTTACAAATAATGGTTTATCTGTTTTTTCTTTTAGTTTACTTAAAAGTTTTTTTAATTCTTCTCTATCCTCAAAATTCTTTTCTTTACTAGTTGGACAACTTATATCTATTTCAAATATGTTGGAAAAATTATCTAATTTTTCCATTACAAAACAAATTTTTTCTATCGTGTTATCAGCTAAACTAGTTATTAAAGGCGTTAAACTATTTATGTCACTATTTTTTTTTAGAACATATTCATATCCTTTTGATGGTAATCCCATAGAATTACCTAGTGATTGATTATCTTTGTATCTTATAAACCAAGGATGTTTATTTCCGATATTCTTATTCTTTAATACTGATCCAATGTAAGTAAAACCAAAACCAAAGTTTTGTAATGTCTCTGTTATATCTCCATCTTTATTAAGTGCTGGACCAAGACCTATTGGATTCTTAATTTTTAAGTTAGCGATTTCGGTTTCTAATATTCTATCAGTATAATTAATATTTTTTATTAAATATTGATAAATTTTTCTTCTTCTTAAAAACCATTGTCCTATATTATGTGCTTTATCGGGTGATAATTGAAATAATATAGGTCTAATTATTTTTGGATATGTTTCTATTACTATGTTTTTATATGTATTAAATAAAAGGCCCACTTATTTATCTTCCAATTATTTTTTGGAATTTTTTATATATATCCTTATCTTCTTTAATTAATTTAGTTATTAGGTTTATTCTGTTTACTGTTGAATATTCTAGATAATGTTCTATTTTTTCTGCATTTGTATGTGCTTCTAGTTTATTTGTTGTTACTAATTCTAAAAATTCTACTAATATTTTGTGTTTAGTAACTATTAATTTCGCTAATTCCTTTCCATCCTTACTTAATATTGCTCCTCTATATTTTTCATATATTACTAATTTATTATCATGTAATTTTTTTAGCATGGATGTTACTGTAGCTGATTTAACGTGTAATAATTTTGATATTTCAATTGGTCTTACATATCCTTTGTTTTCTATTAACTCGTATATTATTTCTATATAATCTTCCATTGTAGGCGTATATTTTCTTTTATATTTTCTATGTGCTTTATCTAAATAATTTAATTTGCTATTCAACTTTAATCATTCTTTAATATTTTTTATTAATTTACACTGCTCTTATTACTTTAAGTAGTTCAAATAATTTTATGTTCATACCAAATCTTTCTTCATTTTGTTTCATATATCGATACATTTTTAATATATCTACAAAATTATTAATAAATTTAAATTGTCCATGTAATTTTGAATTAACAACTTTGTATACAGAATCATATGGTGCATAAAATTCTAAAACTTTTTTTCTATATAATTTAAGATCATGTAAATTTTCTATTAATAACTTTGCACATTGTAATCCAGGTATTATTCCTTCACCTAATATTGGGAACACTGTTCCTATTGCTTCACCAACTCCTACTACTTTATCTACATAAATTGGTTCACATAAACTTGGTGGACTTACGCAAATTGGTCTACCGATTTTATTTATTATTTCTCCAGGATATTTCTCCATAAATTCATTTATTGCTGTATTATGTTTTTTATAAAAATCACCTGCACCAACATGTGCTTCATTTTGATTTAATGGGAAATACCAAAAATAACCCGTTAATCCTTTGAATGGTTTTATAAAAAAATCTTCGTAAGGTCTTTTTTTATACTTAATTCTATACTCTAAACATGGTATCATAGTTCTATTTTTTGACATTGGTAATATTGCTCTTAATCCTGTTGAATCAATTATTAAGTCATAATTATCATAAATTTCTTTTAATTTTACATTTTTATTAAATAATACATTATGACTTTTCATCATATCATGCTCTAACCCCGCTTTATTATATGTGCATAAACCATTTAATTCAATAAATATTTTATTTTCTTTTGTATTCCTTTTATTTTCTATTATTACCTCCATTTTCTGACCATCATGGTATAAATAATCTTCAAAGTTCAAATTGCATTCATTAGCAAATTGTTCTAGTTCTTTTTTTGTAGTTCCCCAAGCACATATTGCGGTAAAATCTTTCTCTTTTTGTCTTTCATATCCTGTAACTTCATGTTCAGAACTTAGCCTTGATATTAAATATGATCCTGTTACTCCCATTCCAATTATGGCAATTTTCAATTAAACTTATTTTATGTATTTCTATGAATGATATAAATATTATATCGAATTATATTTAATAGTCTATTTTCTTATGAATTTGGGCTATAGCATTGTGTTTATGAATTGATTCGTTAGATATTATTTTAATTAATATCTCTCCTTTTATTCTCATATTATTTATCTTGGAATAACATTCTCTTACTACATCTTCCACAAATTTTCCCCTATCAAACATTTTATCTATTAATTCAGCTTCATCTGGACTTTTTAATAATGTATAAGTTGGGGTTGTAAATGAATCTTCACATTTATTTATAATTTCCTCTATGTCTATATTACTATCATATTCTGTCTTTATCTCAACTATTAATTGTGCTCTTTGAATATGACTCTTTCCTTTTGTCATGTTTAGACTATGTGGACATAAAGTATTTCCAATAACTGTTGTTCTTATTTTCTTGTAATCTATATTATCTTCTTTTATTACACTTATTGTTATTTCATATGCTTCATGTGTAAATTTTTTTGTATTGATTGTTGGCTTGGTAATGAAATAATGTGTATTTATGTTAATTTCTCCAATATTAAATTCATGTTTATTTCTTAATGTATTTAAAATTCTTAATTCTATTTCTTCAATAGATTTACTAAGATTATTTGATTCTACAACTTCATTTATACTCTCTATTATTCTAGACATGTGTATACCTTTTTTATTTTTTTTAAGGTCAATGTAAACATCAATATTTCCAGTATAATTCTCAATTTTTGATTTATAATTAACTTTAAATTTTGTTAATATGTTTGAAACCCCTACTTTATTTATATATTCCATTACTGATGGCTCTTTATCCTGTGTAGATTCAAAATTATATTCTTTACTCAATAATTTTATCAAATATATGTTTGATTATAACTGTTTTGTCTTAATTATTATAATAATACATGTTTATATATAATTATAAAAAACCAGTAATTTTAAAATAATAATTTATTTATTTATTATTATGGTAAATAATAAAATAGAAAAACATATCAATGATTCTGATTTCTATTTAGATGAAGCTTGTTATTATCTAAAAAAATCTGGACAATCTTTTAATAATATTGCTAAAAAATTTGAAGAAAATATATCTGTTGTTAAAAAGAGATTTCAAAATCATGAAAAAAGAATTCAAAATTCTCAAGTTGAAATAAATGATTATGATTTATCATTTTGGTTGGATGTGGAAAATGAAATAAAAGGTGATGATAAAGTAACATTTATTCGAGATAAAAGTTTTTATCATTGTCGTAAATCTGATCTTGTTTCTTTTGATAGTGAAACATTACTTAATATATTTAATCAATGTAAAAATTTTCTCTTTCTAGATATAAATTATAATTATGGTTTTATAAAAAAAAATGCACCTGTTGGATATGATCCATTTATATTAATAAGAGAAATTAAAAAAGTTGTTAAAATTATAGAAGAAATATTGGCTACTAGAGAATAATCTACTTTATATTTTATAAGATCTATTTTTCCA
>CAXETO010000048.1:0-6442 GCA_963999255.1 uncultured archaeon
CCTCTAATAATAATTCTACCATATTTTGCTTTTGCATTATTATCTTTCTCTTCGGCGTTATCTAACATAATATTCATGTATTGGTCTATGTTAATCATTTTACCACTATATTCAATATTATTTTTTAATTTTATAATTACATTAGTATTAACAAATTTAGATAAGACGTTCAAAGGTTTACTAGTAGATGTAGACATTTACTTCAATAAAATCTAAAGAAAATAATTATAATAAACATTTTCCTATTATGGCTTCAAATGCTTATCTAGTTTCTCTATATATCTGCTAGAATTATAATTTAAGACTTTAATACAATTATTAATATCAAGTTTGATGTATTCTAAATTATATTGTGTTAATAATTCCATGGCTTTTGAGCTTATATTTGGAGCTAGTATAACTCCTCGCCAATTTTTATTACTAAATATTTTAAAATATTTATGTAATTGTTTTACATCATCTGTTTTAACACTATTTTTTTTTATTTCTACTATGACGTCTCTACCTGATTTATCAACTCCAATAAAATCAGTAATTCCTGTTTTTATACGTTTTTGCATTGATTTAATGCGAAATTCCGGTTCAATTATCTCTGGTGAAAACTTTATTGCTTTATAAATATCTTTTTCGGTTAAACCCATTTCAAAGATTGCTTCATCTAGAAGTTTTATAGATGTAAATAAAATAACATCTTTTATCTCTATTAATAAATTCTCTTTAGGTTTTATTTTAAAAGCATGAATATATATGCTCTTATTTTTCTCTATTTCAATATATCCCTCAGCAGGTTGCCAATTAATTGGTTCCGAACCAAATTTACGATGTACTAGAATTGTTTTATCCTCTTTTATTAAAATTATTCTTTCTCCCCAATCAATTTTTGATATTGCACGTCCATTATATTTAATATTACATTTGGCAATTAAGATTACTGTTTTTCTATTTCTTACTGAAACCAATAATTCTGGAAAAAGTTTGTTAATACTTGGACAAATTAGATTAATAATATTGTTATTTTTCTCATTCATTATTGAACACGTTATTCTCGTTTTTGAAATCACTCTAAAATATATTGCAAAACTAAACTATATATTACTAAATTTAATTAACACCTTAAATCTTACTTTTATCAAATTTATTGTAAGAAGTAATGAGAACTTACAATAAAGATTTACCAATTTCAGATATGCAATTTAATCTTGAGTATATAAAGAAACTTGAGAAACATAATATTAACACTAAAATTCAACTCGGTCTAAGCACTACCAATAAATTGTCTTTTTTACATCTTTCACCTTCTATACTATCTAATATGATTAATTTATCTAGACAATCTTTGTTATCTGTTTCAAATGGACGTGAATTAATTAATAAAGGAAAAACTCGAAGTAAAATCTCAACGGGATTATTAAACATAGATAAAATATTACTTGGAGGAATCACTACTGGTACAACAACACTACTGCTTGGTGATGCCGGTTCTGGAAAAACTCAAATCTGTTTTCAATTAACTGTAAATTCACAATATCTAAAAAATAATAATAAAGTAAAAACACTGTTTATTGATATTACTGGAACATTTAGATCTGAAAGATTAGTCGAAATCGCTTGTAACAATAATGTTGACATAAAATCTTTACTAGAAAACATTTTAGTACTTAGACCATATATGAATGAAAAAAATATTAATTTAATTTCAGAAATTAAGAGATATTTGATTCATCATAATATTAAACTCATAATTATGGATGATATAATGTTCAATTTTTATCCTGAGACAGATTCTAAACAAACATCAATTAATAACTTCAGATACTTTGAAAATTTTTTATATTCTATTAATGATCTAGCAATAAAATATGATGCAGCTATTGTTCTAACTCATAAAATAAAAAAAAATTATGAAACAAATTCATATGATGCTAAATTTGAAAATTTAAATATTTATCGTTCTAGTCATTTCCAAATATTATTGGATAAAAAATCCCCTTTTCAAGCTACTTTGTTAAATTTAGATAATAAAATATTTGATAACTTCATTATAACAAAATCTGGAATTAATAATATACGTTAATTATTATACTATTATTAAAGAATTATATAATATCCATGAAAAGAGGAAAAGCATTATAAAACTCCCTAGTCCTTTTATAAAAATTTGTCTTGGAGACATTGCTGAGTCTTTAAATTTCAATCTTAATACATAAAATGTGAAAATATATACAACTATAGGTATTAATATACCTTGAGCTGCTGCTGAGTTGTTACTATTAAAACCAATGAATCCCGTTACTAATCCTGAAATAATTCCTAATGCTACCCTAATCCAATAAACTTCATCTTGTTGTTTCATTTTCATCTTTATATTTCTCGACTAAAATAATACTTATTTTAGATGAAGTTAAATATATAATGTTTGATGAATTATAACTAATTATTTAATTTTAATATATTTAATTAGTGTTGTAAAATGGAATTATCAAGTTTAGACTTACATTCTCTCATAGAATATTTTAATGCTGAGTTAAATAATTGCTATATCAAAAATATCTATTCAATTGATTATACTACAATAATGATTACGCTTCATCATAGTCTCAAAGGTGAAAAGCGACTTGTTTTATCATCTGGGAAAGGCATATGGTTAACTAACTTTAATTTATCTAAAAAAGAAAATAGCAAAATGGTTATAACTCTAAGAAAAAAATTAAACAAAAGTAAATTCTCGTTGATAACACAACCTACTGGAGAAAGAATTGTATTAATCACTTTTCAAAATCATGATGTAAAATATACTTTAGTAGGTGAATTTTTTGGTAATGGCAATATAATGTTGCTAGATGATGATAATAATGTAATTACATATCTTAATAAACTCGAAGTTAAACATAGAGAAATTAAATACGGAATTAAATATATTCTTCCACCTTCTAAAGGTGTTGATATATTCTCCATTAATCTAAACCTTATAAATTCAATTCCAAATTCTGATATTGAAATATCTCGTTGGCTATCACGAAATTTTTCACTATCAAAAAAATATATAACTGAAATATTGTTTAGAGCTAATATTCCACTAGAAACAATTTGTAATACAATGGATAAAACTGTTTTGTTAAAAATATATGATATTATTAATGAACTTATTAAATTAATTAAAACAGAAAAATATGGGATTACAGTATACGAAAATGATAAACCAATAGATTTTCTTCCTTTTGAATTTAAAACTTATTCCAGTTTTAATTTAGTACGTAACAACTCATTTAATACATCTGTTGATGAAGTATTTGTTAAGGAAATTGTATTACATAAGTCCGATGATCACGAAAAAAATAATGTTGATAAAATAAAACAATATGAAAATTCTATAAAACAACAAATTAAAAAAAGAATAGAAGTAAATAAAACTTCTGAATTGCTGAAACAAATTGCAACAAACTTGACTAAAGAACAGTTTAGTGACTCTGTTAAGATAAAAAATTTCTTATCCCAATATCCTGAATTAAAATTAAAGGATGGAAAGGAAGGTTATACTATAAAAATTAATAGTAAAAAATTTGAAGTTGATTATAATCAAAATAATTATTCTCTAGCTTCCATGTTCTTTGACTATGTTAAAATATTGAATAAACTCTATATATCAATACAAGATGCTGAAATAAAATTAATTTCTAGAAAAAATCAATTATCTGATAAAATAAATGATAAAAAAGCCGAGATTCTTAATCAAAATAATACTGTTGTTCGAAAAAAACTTTGGTACGAAAGATTTAGATGGTTTATAACTTCTGATGGGTTATTGGCTATTGGAGGTAGAGATGTAACATCAAATGATATTTTAATTAAACGTCATACTGAAGAAAATGATTTAATTTTTCATGCTGAAATTCACGGATCACCTTTTTTCATTCTGAAAGGTGGTAAATCTGATATGGAAAACAGTATTTATGAAGTTGGACAAAGCGTGGTTAGTTTTAGTAAAGCTTGGAAGGAAGGTCTTAGTTCAATAAACGCATATTGGATAAATAAAAATCAAGTAAAATTAAGTGCTCCAAGTGGAATGTCTATGGGTAAAGGATCATTTATGATAGAAGGAAAACGTAATTACATAAAAAATCTAGATGTAAAACTTGCAGTTGGAATTAAAATTGAGAATCAAAACATGTTAATATTATCTGGATCTCCACAGGCAGTAAAAAAACATGCTATTTCTGGAGTTATAATCGTTTATAATAATGGTAAATTGAGTGATGGCGCTAAAAAAATAAAAAATGAACTATATAAAAATTTAAATCCAAAATATCTGCCTCTCCTTAAAGAATTATCTATTGATGATATTATAAGAGCTATGCCTAATGGTGGAGTTCGTATATTGGATTCTTTTTAAATGATTATGAATCTAATTGTCTGGTGAGTAAACTTAACAAATAATTTATATTTTGCTGTCAACGGTTCTGGCATGGGTCATGCTGCAAGAATGGTGACTTTAGCTAATCTAATGAAAAAACAATTTAATATTGAATTTTCTTCTTTTGGAGACATACCTCAATATATTCGTAAATTCGGTTTTAAATGTAATGAAGTACCTGATATTGAAGTGCAATGGAATTCTCAAGGTGAATTATCCCTTAAAAAAACATCACTACATTTATTCCCTTCACTATCAAAATTTTTAAGACAAATTAATATAGAAAACAAATTTATTAAAAATTTTAAACCTAAACTTATAGTTTCTGATTCTAGACTATCTACTGTTATAGCGTCCAAATATCTTAACTTAGATAATATTGTTATTCTTAATCAATTAAAACTTCTGATTCCAACACATTATCAATCTAAGCTAAAAACTTTTGTAGAAAATGTTTTTGGAGAAATTATTGGTAAAGTGTGGGCTTATAGTGACCATATTCTTTTACCTGACTTACCTCCGCCATATACTATCTCTGAAACTAATTTATGGGGGATAAGATCAGTTTCCAAAAAAATAAAATATATTGGTTTTATGGTGGAGAAACCAATCTTTGAATCTGTACATATAAATAAAATTATAAAAAATCTAGAATTAAATAATGATAAACCAATTATTTTTGCTCCAATTAGTGGACCTGCTAATACTAGGCTAAATTTTACTAAAACAATTATTAATCTAGCATCTAAATTAAGTGATAAATATAATTTTATAATATCCGGCGGTAATCCTACAGAAATCGATATTCCAAAAAAAATCCCTGGTGGCTGGTATTATGATTGGTGTTCTATAAAAGATGAATTATATGAAATCTCTGATATTATTCTTGGACGATCTGGTCATTTAACTATTGGACAATCAATTGTATATGGTAAACCAATAATTAGTGTTCCAATATATAATTATAGTGAACAATTATCTAACTCGCTCAAAATTAATAAATTAGGAATTGGAGTAACATTAAATGAAAGAACTAGTAATCTTCATCACTATTCTCAAGTTATTGAAGATGTATTCTATGATATAAATATCAAAAAACAAATTAAAAAATTACAAAATATGACCAAAAGATATAACGGACTTAACAATTTATCAAATATTATTTCAAGTTATTCTTAAATTATTCTTATTATTTTATCTAACCTTCTTATTTGTCTAGTAATGTTAATATATTGTTATTAAATGCTAAATAATTATAATGAATAATTTCTCTTTATCTAATAACGTTAACATGAGCTTATTTTCTATTTTTAATTCTAAGAATTTATTTGTTTCTTTATCTCTTTTATTGATATTTCTACTTTTACAACCTATAACTGTAACATATGTAGCTGGTGCTACAAGTTCATGGTCTGATGTAGAATTTGAAGTTACTGATGTTGTTTGGGGCAATAGTGATTATCTTCAAGATCCTAACCCTGGAGACAATTCTGTTCCATTAACTATTAAAATTATGATTAGTAATCTTCGCTCTCCTAATTATTTAATTACTGGTGTAATAGGCACACTTACAGTAAATTCTGATGAATTTACTAATTCTACTGGTGGTACAGTTCAAACACAAGCTGTTGCCGGAAGTTATAAATTAGGTAAAGAAATTACTTTTAACTTTATTTTGAATATTGATGAGGATCTAGTTATTGGTGCTTATACTCCTATATTAACAGTCAAATCAGTAATTGATACTACTTCTACAGTACTCCTAACCGATGATATGATTTTAAATATCCCTCTAGAAGTTCTTGGAAGACCTGATTTAACTTTTAAATCTACTTTTAACAACAATGAAGCTGAGTTAACTATTACAAATATTGGTCCAGGTACTGCTAATTCTGTTGATCTTTCTTTTGATGGTGGTGTAATTATTTCTGAAGATTCAAATTGGAATATTACTAAATTAGATAAAAATGAATCTAAATCCTTTAAATTTAATTTATCTGCTGATTCAAGTAAAAACGGTGATTTGGTTGA
>CAXETO010000049.1:0-6338 GCA_963999255.1 uncultured archaeon
AATAATCATAATTCATATATAATTCAAAAATTTAAAATAATTCTATATAAAAGTGAATAAAATGTCTACAATATTAAAATCAATAAATGTTAATGATATGATTCAAAACTGTAGAACAAATTCTAAAAAACGAAATTTTCTTCAATCTTTTGAATTGTATGTTCTATTGAAAGATATTGATACAAAAAAACAAGATACAATTATTAACGAATTTATTGTATTACCTAATGAATTTTCTATTAAACAAAAACTCTGTATTTTTGCATCAGGTGACTTAGCTTTAAAAAGTAAAAAAACAGATGTTGATAAATTGGTAGAGCCTGATGAATTAAATCAAATTATGGAAAATAAAAGAAATGCTAGAAAATTATCTAATAATTTTGATATGTTCCTTGCTGAACCATCTCTTATGCCTGCAATTGGTAAATCTCTAGGTCAATTTCTTGGACCTAAAAATAAAATGCCCACTCCTATTCCACCTAATGTTGAAATAGCAGATTTTATTAAAAGATTTAAAACTGTAATTAGATTGAAAAGTACAACAAAACAACTTAGTATTTCTTGTAAAGTTGGTGATGATAAAATGGATGATAAACAAGTTACTCAAAATATTGATTTAGTACTTTCTAATATAGTTAAAAAATTACCTTCTGGAATTAATAATATTAAAACTATTATTATTAAATTATCTATGGGTCAACCAGTTAAATCTAAAATATAAATGTGATATAAATGAGCACTGTTTTAAAAAAAAATATTGAAATAAAAAAGGAAAAAGTAGAAAGTATTAAAGATCTAGCAAAAAACTGGTCTGTTATAGTAGTTACTAAATTACACAAAGTGAGAACTGCTCAAGTTATGGCTATAAGAAAGAGTTTTACAGGTCAAATTATTGTTATAGTGTCTAAAAATCGTCTAACTGATAGAGCTCTTAAAGATACAAAATTACCTAATATTGATAAATTTGCTGAAAAAGTTAAAGGTCAAAATGCATTAATGTTTACTAATATTAACCCGTTTAAATTAGGTCTGATTTTTGATAAAAATAAAATTGATCTATCTGCTAAAGTTGGTGATATAGCTACAGGTGATATTGTTATATCTGCTGGCAATACTGGTATTCCTGCTGGGCCAGTTTTAAGTGATTTTAAAGAAGCTAAAGTTAAAACACGAATTGATGGAGGTAATATTGTTGTTTCTGAAGATAGTATAGTTGCCACAACTGGTGATGAATTATCTGGTAAATTGGCTGGATTATTGTCAAAGTTAGGACTTAAACCTATTAAAGCTGGAATGGAATTATCTTCAGTATATTGGGAGGGACTAATTCTTGAGGGTGATAATGTTAAAATAAATCCTGATGAATATTCTAAAAATATATCTCAAGCTGTACAAAATTCTTTTATATTAGCTACTGAAATTACTTATCCTGTTAAAGAAATATTAGAAATTGCAATTCCAAAAATTCATCAAGATGCAATTAATTTAGCTATTAAAATAAATTATGTCACTGATGAAACTCTAACTAAATTGATTGAAAAGGCAAACATATCTGCAATTAATTTAAACTCTATTACTAGTAAATAATTTACATCATAGTAATAATTTTCTTGTTATGTTTTTGTTCATTATTTATACTATAGCTTAAATGAATTAAAATATTGAAAGTTGATTATTTCTATTTAACCAAATAATCCTGATAGACCTTCTAAAGCTTCTTCTTCTTTTGCACCATCTTCTTCTTTTGCTGCCTCTTTTTCTGCTGGTTTTTTATCAGCCTTTTGGTCTCCTGTTTCTGATGTACTTGTGGCAGGTTGTGCAACTGTGGTTGTTACGTTAGTGTTTTTCAAAGCTTCTTCTATGTTTACTTCACCTAAAGAAGCTACTAATGCCTTAATTTTTACTTCGTCAGCTTTTATTCCTGTAGCAGAAATAACTTTCTTGATATTTTCTTCATCTATTGGTTTTTCTAATTTATGTAATAATAACGCGGCGTAAATGTATTCCATTTTCTATTCATCTAGATTTCAAAAATAGAATATAGTTATTTAAAATTTATGAATATTTTGGGATATTTTTGCTAAAAACTAAATATTTCTTTTATTATGCTAGACATATCAAATATTTAATATATGTTTAAAATATTTAATAAGATAATCTGAATAAAAATGAATACTAAAGATATCCTAAGAAAAAAATTTTCAGACCATTTTGAAAAATATTATAAGGTTGAATTATTTGATAAAGAAGGATTTACTAGAAAAAAATGTAAATCTTGTGGTAAATTTTTTTGGAATCTAACTGATACAGATGTTTGTCCAGATCAGCCATGTTCAAGTTATACTTTTATTGGAAATTCAATTGGTAAAAAACTTGATTATATAAATACATGGAAAACAATCAAAACTTTTTTTCAAGATAATAATCATAAAATAATTAATCGATATCCTGTGGTTTCCAGATGGAGAACAGACTTGTATTTTACTGTAGCTTCTATTATAAATTTCCAAAGAATTGCAGGTGATCAAATTGCTTTTCAATTTCCAAGTAATCCACTTCTTGTACCTCAAATCTGTTTAAGATTTAATGATATTCAAAATGTTGGGATATCTGGTAAACATCTAACTTCATTTTGTATGGTTGGTCAACATAGTATAAATAATGAAAACGGATATTGGAAAGATGAATGTATTAATCTAGATTTTGAATTATTAACAAATAGATTTTCTATACCTAAAAATGAAATATCTTTTGTTGAAGATGTTTGGCTAGGCCATGGGGCATTTGGATACTCATTAGAATTTTTTGTTAGAGGTCTAGAATTAGGTAATGCTGTTTTTACTAGTTATAAAGGCAATCCCAATAATTATCAAACGCTTTCTACCCCTGTTATAGATATGGGTGCAGGTCTGGAAAGATTTACTTGGTTAACTCAAGGAACTCCTACTATTTATGACTCAATATTTGAACCAGTGTTAAAATTTCTGTTAAAAAATACTGGAATTACTTACGATGTTAAATTATTATCTAAATATAGTATTTTATCCTCACCATTTAATTGGGAATCTAATCAAGATATATCTAATCTTAAATCAATTGTAATAGAAAAATTGTCTATTACTAATGAAGAATTCGATTCTAAAATTGAAAGTATGCAATCAATTTATAGCTTAGCTGATCATGTTCGAACTTTAATATTTGGAATAGCTGATGGTTGTATTCCAAGTAATGTAGGCGGTGGATATAATTTACGTGTTCTATTAAGAAGAGCTCTTGCTATTATTAAAATAAATAATTGGGACTTTGATTTATTTGACGTTGCTAATATTCATATAAATTATCTTAAATACATGTATCCTGAATTAGAAGAAAAGAAATCTGAAATACATAAGATTATTCAAGTAGAAGAAAATCACTATAAAAATTCTGTTAATCGTGTTAATGAAATTTTAAGTAGTATATCTAATTCAAAAAAAGAACTAACTGAGGAACAAGTAATTCAATTTTATGATTCTGATGGCATTACTCCAGAAGTTTTTCAGCAATACGGTATAAATATTAATATCTCTAATGATTTTTATTCGAAAGTTACTGCTAGGCATCCAAAATTAAAAAATGATGTCAAATCTCTTAATATTGATTTAAATTCTGTTGATAGTACAAAATTGTTATTCTATTCGAATCAATATGAATATAAATTTAAAGCTATTGTGATTAAAATTATTAATAAAAATCTTATTGTGTTAGATAAAACTCATTTTTATCCAAGAGGCGGTGGTCAAGAACCTGATACTGGATTAATAGATAATTGTAAAATTGTTGATGTTGTAAAAGAAGGCACTGTTGTTCTACACAAAGTAGAAAATTGTAAATTAAACGAGGGTGACATAGTTCAATGTAAAATTAATCAAGATAATCGAAAATCTATTATGAAACATCATACTTCAACTCATATAATAAATAAATCTGCTAAAACTGTTCTTGGCTCTTGGATCTGGCAACATTCTGCGTTTAAAGATTATGATAAAGGAAGAATAGATGTAACTCACTATTCTAATTTAAGTAATGAAGAATTAAATAAAATCGAGTTGCTAGCAAATAACATTGTTCAACAAAACCTCCCTGTTATATGTCAATATATGGATAAAGATAAAGCAGAAAATAAATATGGATTTTCTCTTTATCAAGGGGGTGTTCCGCCAGATAAAAAAATTCGATTGATATCTATAGGTGATTTTGATATAGAGGCATGTGGAGGAACTCATGTAAATAATACTGGTGAAATTGGACTAATTAAAATCATTAAAACAGAAAGAATTCAAGATGGAGTTATCCGTATTGAATTTGTCTCTGGAAATAAAGCCATTTCTTATATTCAAAATAACGAACTTATTATAAATAAATCTGCTAATATTCTTGAATCTCCTAAAGATAACCTATTTGATAATCTCGTCTCTATGCAAAATAAATTTAATGAATCTAAAAGAATTTCTAAATCAATTATTAAAAAATATTCTAATTCTATTGTAAAACAAACTTTTGAAATTGCAAATGATTATAAAAACTATAAAATTTATGTTCTATATGATAAGGAATTAAATTATGATGTACATATTAATATTGGTGATTTAGCAGTCGCTAAATATGCAAATCTTATTTATTGTGTCCTATTATCTGTTAAAGATAAAACTCAGATACTTGTTTTCTGTGGGAGTAACCTACAAAAAAAAGGTATTATAGCTAATAATCTCATAACTCCTGTCGCTGAGTATCTTCATGGTTCTGGTGGTGGAACTTCTAGATTTGCACAAGGAGGTGGAAAACTTGTTGAACAACCTAATTTAATTGATGAAAAGATTACTGATTTAATTAAAAAATTTATTGATAAAAAAGGTATTTAATATGGAAATTAATTGGCATGATATAGAAAACAAATGGAAAAAAAAATGGCGTAAATCTCATATATATGAGTCTGATCCTACTCCTGGAAAACCAAAGTTCTTTCTAACTGTTGCATATCCTTATCCTAATTCACCTCAACATATTGGACATGGAAGAACTTATACTATTGCTGATGTTTATTCTAGATATAAACGTATGTGCGGTTATAATGTATTATTTCCTATGGCCTTTCATTATACTGGTACGCCAATCATTGCAATGTCTAAAAGACTAAAGAACGGTGATAAAGATCTTATTGAAACTTTTGTAAATGTATATAAAATACCTAAAGATTATCTCAAAAATTTTTATAACCCTATTAATATTGCAAAATATTTCCATAATGAAATCAAATTAGGTATGGATGCTATGGGATATGGAATAGATTGGAGAAGAGAATTTACTACTGTTGATTCTCAATATAGTAAATTTATTACTTGGCAATTTGACACTCTTTATAAAAAAAAATTAATCAGTCAAGGTAGTCATCCTGTTGGTTGGTGTCCAACTGATGGAAATCCTGTAGGTCAACATGACACATTAGGTGATAAAGAACCTGACATTGGCGAATATTTCTTAATTAAATTTTCTTTTGATGGATGTAAGATTCCTACAGCTACTTTAAGACCTGAGACATTATTTGGAGTTACAAATATATGGATTAAACCTGATGTTATATATCTAAAAATTAAATTAAATGATGAAACATGGATTGTAAGTGAAGAATGTGTTCAAAAACTTAAACATCTTAATTATAATGTGTTGAAAATAGGTGAAATTAAAGGCTCTGAAATTGTAGGAAAATATGTTATTAATCCTGTTAATAATAAATCCACTCCTATTTTACCTGCTGATTTTGTAGACCCTGAAAATGGCACTGGAATAGTTATGTCTGTGCCTGCTCATGCTCCTTTCGACTTACAAGCTCTTAACGATCTGAAGAACAATCTTGACCATATAAAATCATATGATATTCCAGTTGAAATAATTAAACAAATTGAAATTATTACTGTTATCGAATCTCCTGGATACTCTCAAATTCCTGCACAAGATTTATTGTTGAAAATGAATATCACTGATCAAAATGATCCTAAGTTAGAATCTATATCTGCAAAACTTTACGCTCATGAATTTCATTCTGGTATAATGAAAAATAATTGTGGAAAATATTCTAAAACTAAAGCTGATTCAGCTCGTGAAATGATAAAAAATGATTTGACTAATAATGATAATGGATTTGTATTATATGAAATTATGAATAAACCATTGTTATGTCGTTGTGGCACCAAATGTGTAGTAAAAATTTTTGAGGAACAATGGTTTCTTAACTATAATCTAGAAAAATGGAAAAAAATCGCTCGTCTTTGCTCAAAAAATATTAATTTTATTCCTAGTGA
>CAXETO010000050.1:0-6326 GCA_963999255.1 uncultured archaeon
TGCATAAAAATCAATTTTGTACGAACCATCATTATTTGAGAATATTCGATACTTAGTTGAAGAAGATGTACCAGTGAAAGTGATTTCAACACTTCGTTGTATTGGTTTACCTAATTCATCATAAATTTGCCCTTCAATAGTCGTATTTGGTTTATAGTAATCATCAGGTCTTACTTTTAACAAATGTTCAATAGAAACTTCTTTTTTATCTGTAGTATAATCAGCATCCCATATTTCAAGTGTAATTGTAACTTGCTGATCTTTTTCCGTACGAGTTAAATCTCCTGTTAATCCACTTCTATAAGAATTATCTAAGAAATACCATATTGTCTGATTTTCACCTGATGATAGATATAATGAATTTGGTTGAGGAAATGGACTTATTCCTGGTATTGTTGTGTCATCATAAGAAGACGATATTTTGAATCCTAAAGTAACTGAAGTAGATCTATTATTTGTAACAGTAATTCCTTTTTTAACCCATCTGTCTACATTAAATTCCGATGTTAATATTTCTGTATCATAAACAAGTTCAATGTTTGCTAAGGCAGTACTTTGAGCAGAAGATAATGGTGCGTTTAATGATATAAGAAGTAATCCAATTAACAAAGTAATATAAATTTTCATTATCAATATGGTTAATACACAAGAATTATTTAATCATTAATATTAATTATTTTCCATTATTACAAAGAAAGTTAATGATATAATAAAACATTAGAATTATTCTGAGGAAGTTCTGAAGTAGATTCAGGTTCTGGAGTGGACTCAGCTGGAGTAGACTAAGTTGTAGTAGATTTAGTTTTAGTGGACTTAGTTGTAATAGATTTAGTTGTAGTAGATTTAGTTGTAGTGGAATTAGTTGTAATAGATTTAGTTGTAGTAGATTTAGTTTTAGTGGACTTAGTTGTAATAGATTTAGTTGTAGTAGATTTAGTTGTAGTGGAATTAGTTGGAGTAGATTCAGGTTCAGATTCTTTTTTAGGCTCAGATTCTGGTTTAGGTTTTGTCTTAGGTTCAGGTTCTGATTTAGGCTTAACTTTTACATCAATAACTCCTTTTTCAATTTTATCAATAACATCGTCAATTTTTTCTGGTACAGATTCAGGTTTATCTTTCAATTTTTCTTTTACTGTTTTTATTGCTTTATTCTTTAATTTTTTATCAAATTCTTGATTGAATTTTTCTAGAATTTTCTTTTCTTCTTCAATAGATAACTTAGGCTTCATCTTGACTTTAACGTCATCATATACAAATTCATCAATAGTATCATCAATTTCTTCATTTAGAAATTCATCAAGTTCTAATTCAATATTATTCAGAGAATACTTATCATCACTATCAGTTTCACGTTTAATAGCTAATTTTTTAGCTTCATTTAACTTTCTTGTAACATCTTCAACATCAACCTCAGAAGATTCAGCAATTTTATTTAATCTCTTTTTAAATTTATCAAGTTTTTTATCAACTTTTCTATGAAAATCGCCGACCTCAATTATTTCATCAACATTCTTTTTAACTTTCACAAAATCAGAATTTATATCGTTTTTTAAATTATTCATAGTATTTAATTTTTCTAATAATCCCCCATCATCTTTTGAAAGTTTTTTAATAGAATTTGAAGTATCATCTAACAATTCACGAGCTTGTTGTAGTTTCTTTTTAAGTTGTGAGGAATCAATGGATTGAATATTATTTTCAAAATCTTCTTCAATCCAATCATTTTCTTCATGCCATTCTTGTTCTTCTTCAACATTATTATCTAATCTCTTTACTTTTCTCTCAAATTTTTTAACAACTTTCTCAAAGTCTGTAATTTTCTTTAGAGCTTCACTAGCATCAGAATTATCTTTTTCAATCTCTTCATAAATTTTGTTTTCAACATTCATAACATCTAATGGATCAGCAGTAACTTCTGTATTTTCAAGCTCTTCGTTATAAATTTTAAGTTTTCTTGGCTTGGTTTTTACATCTTCAGTTGATATATCAATCTCTGAATTTTTAGCGTCTTTAAGAATTTTTTCTTTTTTCTTTTCATCTAACAATTTTAATAAATACGAATCCTTTTCATCAGATAATTTATCTTTCACATTAGAAAGTCTCTCTTCTTCTTGCTGAGCTTTAATTTTAAGTTTCTTTAACTTTTCACGCATTTTATCTAGATCAGCATTTGATACATCACGAGCTTCCTTTGAAATAGGAAGATCATCAACTCTTTTAGCCATTTTATCAACATGTTCAGTAACATCTTCAACATAAATTTTAATTCTAGCAGGTTTCTCTATTATCGCTTTTACAATCATTTCCTCTTGTACAACTGTGGATTCTGTGTCCATAATATCTACTGCATCCCAATTTGAGTTTGATGAGTTAAGAGATTCTTCTACATCTAGTTCAGCAGTAATTTCACCATCAGTTTCTTTTTCCGTTTCATCAATTGATTTAACTTTTCCTATTAACTCAGATTTAGCATCATCTACTCTCCCAGATTCAAGAAGATCTTTAGCTCTATCTATTTTACTATCAACTACATCTAATACAATTTTCAAATTTTCGGTATTTTCACCTTTTTTATCTTTTTGATTAATAATATCTTGTAATTTATTTTGAACTTCTTCAGTTCTAACAATTTTATCAAATAATTTTAATGCTTCTTCAGCTTCATCTAATTCTTCTTCAACTATATTTTCTTTAGCAGATTTTTCTACATCTTCAAGTGATTCTTGAAAATTATTCATAGAATCTAAAACATTTTCATATGCATCATCTAAGTTATCATCACTATTTGATAAAGCGTTCTCAAGTTTATCTACTCCCAGAGAAAGTTTCTCAACAGCTTCATTTGAAACAGGAACATCTTTACTTTGGAGTTCAACTATTCTGTCTTCAACATAAGTACGAGACGCATTCACAATTTCTATCATAAGCTCAAATTTTTCTTCAGAAGTCAATTCTTCTTCCCCAGAAACAAATGAGGCATAAGAAATAGGACTGAACAAGATGCCAGATATTAGAATTAAAACTATAGTAAAAACACGTAATTTAACCATTATTTATTCACCTTTTTCTTAGATTTTAATAGAAATATTACTCCAATAACAACACATACGCCCACAACACCTATTATAATAATTAAAGATAAACTACTTTCTCCAATATTATCTAACACAGTTGATACAGCACTTGTATCGTCAGATTGAATAGATACAGTTTCAGTTTGTGTAATTTCACTAGATTCAACAGCAGCTTCAATAACATCTTCAATTTGTTGAACTGCAAGACTATCATAGAGTATAATTTTAGCATTTTCAGTTAATTCTTTAACACGCTCAAATTCATTGTTATCCAACGCTACACGAGCTTCTTCAAGAAGTTGTTCAACTTGAGAAGGTATATCATCTTGATTTTTAAATACAAGTATATTTTTCTCCAAATTTCTAATCAAGCTTACAGCATATTCTCTAGTATTAGAAACATCTATAACATAAGATATATCAATAGTTCCAGGAGATAAAGTTAATACGGTTCTTTCACCAATTTTTCCAAGATTAGCGGGTATTTGATTTATACTAATTATAACAGCGTTTTTTGGTAGAATTAATTTAGTTTCTATCAAAGTATTTATATTTAAACTCCATATTTTTCCATCTCTATTAGTTATATCATAAGTTTCATATGATATATTAACAAAATCAGCACCAAGAGAATCTATAACAAGTTCATTTTGTGAAAAATCGTAATCTAGAGGACTATCATCTTTATCTAATATAATTAAATTTTGATACTGATCACCAAATATAGGTACAGATAAGTTAGACGCTAGTATATCAACTTCAAGACCATAATTTACTGTAACAATTCCATCAGAATAAACAGACAATTCAAGTGAACTGGGATCATAAGTAGAGTCTGAAAAGGCGGAAATTGGAGAAATAACAAAACAGATTAAAAAATACAATAATATTAAAACTGAGGATTTCGGTTTCAACAATTATACAACAAATATTAATATGTAAAAAATTTTATATAAAGATTAAATTAATATATCAGATTCATTCACTATTTTCACTTTCTGAATTGGGTTGTTTAGCGAAAAATTTATCATCTAGTATTTGACCGTCAAAGTTGAGATGTCTTATTCGAATTAATCCGTTAGGATAATCGAAATCATCGGATGGAAAAATCTCCACTAGATCTTTTTTTCATATTTATCTTATAATATTCAGTTTAGTAATCATATAAATAAATTTAATATATATAGTGTTAATTTTTATTTTGTTTTCTAAAAATAGTGATGAAAACAGAGGAAAATTATAATATAGGAAAATGGATTAAAAAGATATTAGCCATTGATAATTCCAAAAATAGTTAAGAATGTAATTAAGAAATCTCTTTTCACTCCTATTGCCACCTATGGAAAAAATGGTGTTCATATATCATCTTGCTTCAATTGCACTATAATAGATGATGAAAGAATTGCTATACCTTATGGGGAATTATCAACTACAAGAAAAAATATACGTGAGAATGGTGAGATCATAATAATGGTAGCGCAATTTCCACATCCATTTGAAAAATTAAGTTCCAAGGATAAAAGTAAAATATTTTATGATTTGAAAGCGTATAGAATCAAAGGGCGTGCAACTATCTTGAGTAAAGGAAAAGAATTTGATAAAGTGAAAAAAGAATGGTCATATGCTAGAAAAGCAATTATTTTAAAAGTTGAGAAAATAGAATCAATGATATAAATTAGTTTTATTAAGTAATAGTTATAAAAATAGGTAGGGTTAATTTTAATATGTTATCTGAATCAGATGTTAAAATGATTAAAGACTCTAATATTGCATTTATATCTACTATAAATAGTGATGGTAGTTCTCAGGTTACTCCTGTATGGGTTGATATGGAAGATGATTTGATATTGTTTACTACTGAATCAAGATCAGTGAAAAATAAGAATGTGGCACGTGATAAAAGAGTTGCGGTAACACTAGTAGATAGAAACGATCCCTACAAGTGTTTAGGATTTAAAGGTACTGTAGTAGAACAAACTGCTGAAAACGCTGACAAAGTTTTAGATTCATTATCTAAGAAATATATAAATCAGGATGTTTATCCATTTAGGAAGCCTGGCGAAACACATATTCTAATAAAAATTAGACCGGAAAAGAAATACGTTTTAGAAGAATAAGTAAACATGTTAAAAGTAGCATAAATACCCCATGGTATAACATGGTATAAACTAGCAAGTATGTTAACTGTTTTTATTTATTTTTCAAGTTTTTAAACAATAACGTTCATAATGTTCATATATTGCGTAGAATTTCCGTAGTTTTTGTTTTAATTATTATTTTAACTAGTATAGTTAGCGGATTTAACACATCATCTGAATTATATGCTAGAGAAGAAAATGATATTAATTATAATATTAAATTAAAGTCAAGAACTGTTGTTCCAGATGATGGTTTAAACCGTGATGTGATAAATCGTTTACAGAAGATTCCGTATAATAGAATTCACGTTCTTTTATCACTTGATCATATCCCAAATACTTTCGAGAGAAGTCAACTAGAAGAAAACGGGGTTAAACTATTAGCATATATCCCGGATAATGGGTGGTTTGCTTCTGTTCCTAAAGATAGTTTAAATCTAGTTGTTAGTCTTCCTCTTATTAGATGGTTGGGTGAAATTTTGCCTGAAGATAAGTTAGGTATGTCCGTGAAATCTAGAGAATTTGGTGACTGGAGTTATAACAATGAATCTAACAGTGTCAAATTAATAGTTCAACTGTTTGAAGATGTTCCAGTTGAACGTGGTGATTATTATAGGATTATTGAGAGTTATGGTGCAAAAGTGTTAGAGAAGATTCCTGTGATTAACTCTATATTAATTGAGATTTCTGTTTCAAACATTGATTCTTTGTCAGGAGAAGATTTAGTTCAATGGATAGAGGAAATTCCTCCACCACCTGAGAATCATCTCGATGATACTAGAGAAATTATAGGGGTAGATATAGTTCATGATCCTCCTTACGAGTTTAAAGGGACAGGTGTAACGATAGCTATGTTCGAAGTTGATATTTGGTGTAATGCAAATTCTACACGATGTACTCTTCCATCTGCAAGTGTTATGGGTTTACCGGATGCTTCTCATCTAGATTTTGATAGAGATGAAAAAATAGGTCTTAATTATACGATACCTAACTTTGGTCCAGCAAAAGATGGAATTAGTGATGCTCAGAAGAAGTTAATAAAAGAATATTTTAAAGAGCCAGACGGTGAATATCACAAACAAATGGAACTAGTTAAACTACCTGAAACGGTTGA
>CAXETO010000051.1:0-6294 GCA_963999255.1 uncultured archaeon
GCTATTCCTAAAGAAAAAGTTCTTGGGAAAACTGTTATAGAAGCCTTCCCAGGTTTTGAAAAAACTGAATTTTATAAAATGTATCTACGAATTTTAAAATCTGGAAAACCTGAAGAAATGACTGCTGATTATACTTTACCTAACGGTGTTACAAAGAAATTTCTTGACCGCGTTCATCCTTACGGAGACGGATTAATAATGTTTGTTCACGTAATACAATGATGAAATTATTATGGAAAATATAAAATTTGGTTTATTAATTGGGGGAGAACAACCTTGGGTATTAGCAAAAGATTGTGTTAAACTTACTATTCAAGCAGAAAAAGATGGTTATGATGTAGCTTGGATCCCTGACCATTTAGTTGATTTAGATGCTTCACGTGCTGACCCATGGTCAATTTTTGGTTATTTATCTGCTGTTACTAAATCCATATCTTTCTGTACAGCTGTTACTGACTTTCAGAAAATTCATCCTTCTAAATTAGCTCAAATTGTTGGCACAATAGATGAATTAAGCAATGGAAGAGTAATATTAGGAATTGGTACTGGCGAAGCAATGAATAACACTCCTTTCGGAATCAAATGGGACGATGTAAAAACACGTATTGCTAGATTTGAAGAATATATTAAAGTTATTAGACTTTTATGGAGTTCTAATATTGAGTCACGTGTAAAATTTAATGGTGAACATTATCAACTTAATAATGCTTGGATAGATCAAGATGTTATAACTAAACCCGAACCTCCTATTTGTATTGCCGCAATTGGTGCCAAACGTATGTTAAAAGTTGTTGGTAAATATGCTAATCTTTGGCTCCCTACCTTTCTAACTGCTGATTTATATCGAGAAAAATTAAATATTGTTCATTCAGCTGCTAAGGAAGCTGGTAGAAAACCTGAGGAAATTGAACCAACTTCTTTTACTATACCAGTTATTTCTTCAGATCCAAAAATTATTGATCAAGAGTTTAAAAATCTAAAAATGTTTGTAGCCACTTTATGCCCATTCTTGCTTGAAGCTGAAGGAATCAAATTTCCTGAAACTGTTGTAGATATAAATTATCAAAGAATGAAACTTGAAGATAAAGTTTTTGAAGAACTTGAAAGAGCAAGTGAAGCTATTCCTGAGTCTTTAATTCAAAAAGTTTGCCCAATTGGAACTGTTGATGACGTTATTTCTGTATTAGAAAAATTAATTGAAGTTGGTTCTAGACATTTAGTTATAGCTCCAACTCATGGTGTTCCAGAAGATAATCTAAAGGCGTTCAGAGAAAAAATTATTCCTTACTTCAAATCAAAATAAATTATTTAATATAATAATATATTATTAATTAAATTCTAATTATTAACAATGGCGGGCCTAGTGGGATTTGAACCCACGACCTACTGGTGTCTCCAGTTTTAAGAGCCAGCCGCTCTGCCTGGCTGAGCCATAGGCCCAAAATATGTTTTTAATTATCGAAATCACTATTAATGTTATTAATTAATTAATATTATGATTATATTTGAATAAAACCGTAGTTTTGTTGTCTGGTGGTATAGATTCTGCAACATGTTTATGGTGGGCTAAGAAAAAAAAGTGGGATATTTATACTATTAGTTTTAATTATTTTAATAGAACAAAAAGAGAAACACGTGCTGTTGAACTTTTACTTGATCAAGTTGATGTTATACAACATAAAGATGTTGAAATTTCATTTCTTAAAGATATTGAAGATTTAATGAAATTAAACTTTAACGTTTCTAATAAACTTACTAAATTCCCATCTGCTTATATTCCATCTCGAAATTTGATATTTTATGGTCTTGCCGCTTCTTGGGCTGAAAGTATAGGTGCTAAATGGATAGTTGGTGGACATCATAAACTTGATTTTGATCTATTTCCAGATTCAACACCTGAATTTTTTAAATTATTAAATGAGTTATTAAGAATTGGAACTTGGATAAGTAAAAAAAATACTTTAAAAATTATACGACCGCTAGAAACACTCAATAAATACGATGTACTTAAACTTGCTTTAAAACTTAAAGTCCCATTACATCTAACTTGGAGTTGTTATCAAGGTGGAGTAAAACCATGTGAAAAATGTGATGCGTGTATTAAACGTAAAGAAGCATTTGATATTATGAAATTATCTGATCCACTATACGAATATTAATTATTTTCTATCTCTTAAAGTTTAATACATATTTATCTATATTATTTATAATTGTCTTCTCCAATTTCATTATCTACTATCCTAAAAGCACAAAATAATATTAAACCAATAGTACATAAAACCCCCTTATATCATTCTAAAAGTCTTTCAGAAATGTTTGATAAAACCATTTATCTAAAATTAGAATGTTTTCAACCAATTAACGTTTTTAAAATTAGAGGAGCGTATAATAAAATCATTCATCTATCAGATAGAGAAAAGAAAAATGGAATTATCACTTCTTCTTCTGGCAATCATGGTATTGCTGTATCATATATAGGGAACCTTTTAAATCTAAATACTGTTATTTGTGTTCCTAAACATGCAAATCCAGATAAAATTTCTATTATTAAAAAATTTAATGCTGAAGTTATTGAATTTGGATCTACTTACGATGAATGTTATGAACATGCTTTATCTATAATGAAAAATAAAAATTTGGCTTTTGTGCATCCATTTAATGATCCACTTGTTATTGCAGGTCAAGGTGTAATTGGTTTAGAAATTCTAGATCAATTAGATGATCCAGATTGTGTAATTGTACCAATTGGAGGAGGAGGATTAATATCTGGTATAGCTACCGCTATTAAAAATATCAAGCCACGTGTTTCAATAATTGGTGTTCAACCAGATGGAGCGCCTTCTATGTATAAATCTATTTTAGAAAACAAAATTATAAAATTAAATACAATTAATACTATTGCTGACGGATTATGTACTAAACAACCTGGAACTCTAACTTTTGAATTAGTTAAAAAATATGTTGATAAACTACTATTAGTTACCGATGATGAACTTAAACAGGCTGTTTTAACATTATTAAAAGAAGAACACATCTTAACTGAACCTTCTGGTATAGCTGCTTTAGCTAGTCTAAATCAAATTAAGAAAATTAATGGAAATAAAATTGTTCTAGTAATTAGCGGATCTAATATTTCAATAGAATTACTCAAAAATCTTTTAGTAAAATTTAAGGTGTAGACATAAATTCTCTGAACTCATTCAGATTTCTTGGTTCTAGAACATAGTTATGTTTTTTCTCATATTCTATTGTTGAAAAAGGTTTTTCTCCATAGTCATGTCCTGGATAAACTTCTAATTTATCATCTAATTTGTATATTTTAGTAAAGAGACTTGTATATAATTCATCTATGTTCCCTCCTGGTAGATCAATTCTTCCACAATCACCTACAAACAATGTATCTCCTGTTAATATCTTGTTATTTACAATTATACAAATTGAATCAGGACAATGTCCTGGAGTATGTATAAATTTCATTTTTGTTTTACCCAGAGTAATTTCATCATTTTCTGATACTGGTATATCTGGTTTTCGAGGTGATTTATAATAAGAAATTAATTTAGCATTAGTTTGTTTTATTATCTCTTCGTTTCCTGATATATGATCAGAATGACTGTGAGTATTTATTATATAAATAATATTCAGATTATTTCTTTTTGTTATATCTAATATTTTCTCAATTTCCCATGCAGGATCAACAATAGCTGCTTTTTTTGTCTCATTATCTGAAATTATATATGCCAAATTTTTCATTGGTCCTAAAGATATCTGAATTAACATTATTATGATAATTTATTAATTGTTTAATAATAATGTTTTGTAAAAATTTTAGTTAAAAATATTAAGCTGTATCAATGTTCTTCGGAATTCCTATGGATTCAACAACTAATTTTCCAATTTTATTTTTGTTTATTACTAAACCTCTCTTAATTTTATGAAATGTTATTGTTACATCTGGTTTAACTATTTTATCTAATATATTTCCTGTATTTGGATCCATACCCGTCGGTATATCAATTGATATTTTAAATGCTTTAGATTCATTTATTAAATTAATTCCATATTTGTAAACTGTTTTTAATTCACCCCTAATCCCAGTTCCAAGTAAAGCATCTAATATTATATCCGAATGTTTTATTAAATCTGAAAAATTTGCTAATTCATCACATGTCTCTGTAGTAATTATATTTATTATTTTTTTCATCTTTATTAGTATATCCCAATTTACTTTCGCTTCATTTTTAATTTTTTTTGAATTTCCTAGTAAAATGACATAAATTATTCCCCCTTCACATGCTAAATGCCGAGCTGCTACCAATCCATCTCCACCATTGTTCCCAGTCCCAGAAATAATAATAATTTTTTTTCTCTTAATTATTATATTTTTCTTGATATAATTTACTATATTATTACCTGCATTTTCCATAAGAATTAATTTCGAAATTCCCAGTTTCTCTGCTTTATCCTCTATTATCCTCATTTCATCTGAAGTAATACTATCCATTATATTTTCACTTCTATTTTCTTATTAATTTATTAATTATATAATTTTATATTATCACTTTATTATAATATTAATAATGTCTAAGACACCTAGTAATATTAATTCAATTTATCTTCCATTATTACTTTTACTATTGAAACTTAGTTCCGGTTCTAATTCTGTTGAAATTAGTACTAATCAATTGGCTAATATGATTAATAAATCTCAACAATCTATTTCTCAGCAACTGTCAGAACTTGAAAAGCTTGGTTTCTTAACTAGAACTAAAGATGGTAAAGGTAATAGTATTAACTTAACTAAAAAAGCTACAAATTCTCTAAATGATTTATCTTTGTTTATACAATCTCATTTAACTATTGATGATAATTATGTAATTAAAATTCAAGGTCGAGTATTCTCTGGATTAAATGAAGGTACGTATTATATGTCACAAAACGGTTATAAAAAACAATTTAAACAAAAATTAGGTTTTATTCCATATCCTGGAACTCTAAATTTAAAATTAATTTCTAACACAGATATAAAAAATAGAACATATCTTGAAAGTTCACCAGGTATATTAATAAATTCTTTCAGCAATAAAATACGGAGTTTTTCTTCTGTTAAATGTTTTATTCTTCGTATAAATGATAATTTTCCTGGAGCAGCTATAATAATAGAAAGAACTCATCATGATGAATCTATTTTAGAAATTATTTCACCAATTTATCTTAAAGACAATTCAAAAATCTTTGATGATGCTATTGTTGAACTCACTATTTATCCTCATTATAATTTAGATATGATTCACTCTATGTTAACTGATTTTTTTAAAATCTAATTTGATTATAATTTAATATTAAAAATCTTTTATTTTATCTGGTTGTTTCAAAATTTCTGAACTTTTAATATCAGGGATTGGTGATTCCAGTCTAATTAATTTTATATTTAATTTTAATTCATCTAGTTTATTTTTGAATTCTATCTCATTATGCTTTTGATCATATCCTAATGCTATTATATTAGGCTTCAGTTTCATCACTGTATCAAATATGTTTTTCTCGCTTCCTAATATTCCTAAATCAACATATTTTATTGAATTAATTAGTTCACATCTTCTGATTTCTTCATTTATTGGTTTATGCTTTTTATATCTTAATACGTTTTGATCTCTAGCTACTGATACTATTAACACATCTCCCAAACCCTTTGCTAATTTTAATGTAATTATATGACCTGGATGAATTATGTCAAATACACCACCTATCATTACAATTATAAGTTTTGATTTTCCTTTTTCAGTTATAAAATATTCAGTATTAATTTTATTTATTAATTTATTTTTTTCCATATTTCTACATATATTTTCTATGTTTCTTTTATCTAACAATAAGTTTATTTCCAAATATCCTATATTACTTTTTATTTTTGCATTCTGATTTATGTATAATATTTTTAATATTTCTTTTTCTATTTGATTCATATTTTCACCATTTTATTTTTAATTCTCCTATCATTCTTAACGCATCTAATAATCCTTCAGCATATCCAATACTTAATATTGCTAGTTCATCTTTTCCCTCATTATAAAATCTTTCTGAATCTGAAATATAACATTCAATGTTATTAAATAACTGATCAAATTTGTGTTGTGTACCTATTTGATTTCTAGCTAATTCTAATGCTCTTTTAGTATTAGGAATATATTTTTTAACCATATTTTCTGATAAGCGTTTTGCTATGTTCCCTTCAGTTTGTTTAGAATAAATATTTAATGTCTTTAAAGCCTCTTGTTCAGTAAAATGTAATTT
>CAXETO010000052.1:0-6028 GCA_963999255.1 uncultured archaeon
CAATTTTCTATAGATTTTTTTGGTATTACGTGATTAATTCCAGGTTCACCTTTAGGATCTTTAATTACTATTCCATATTGAATTTCATCTTTATGTTTAATTCTAGCTATTTTCAATTTTATTATCTATAAATAATACTTAACTTAATGGTTATATAATTTTTTTTAATATCTATTGTTTTAATTTCAAAAGCCGTTTTCCCGCTTCAGTTAACATTTTATCACTTTTAGGGAAAGAAAATCTAATCCACTTTTTATCTGATTTATTATCGCTATAAAAACTTGAACCTGGAACTCCTGCTACTCCTATTTCTTTAATTAAATATTTTGCAAATTCTACCTCGTTAAGTTTACTTAATTTACTATATTCTGACCAAATAAAACATGAGCCCTGAGGTTCAAAACATTTGAATCCAATATCTATTAACATTTTCAAAAATAGATTTTTTTTCGATTGATATGTTTTACTTAATAAATCATAGTAAATCTTAGGTAATTTTAATCCTTCTAACGCTCCATATTGTAATGGTGAGGGCGGGCAAACTGTTAAAAATTCATGAACTTTTCTTATATTTTTTGTTAATTTTTTTTCTGCTACTGCATATCCAATTCTCCATCCAGTCATATTGTATGTTTTAGAAAATCCTGATATTGTTACAGTTCTGTTAAACATATTGCCTATACTTGCTAAACTAACATGCTTGTTGTTATCATATGTTATATATTCATATATTTCATCAGTTATGGCGGTTACATTAAAATCTTCACAAAGATCAGCTATGATTTTTAATTCATTTTCACTAAATATTTTTCCTGTTGGATTATTCGGAGTGTTAATAATGATGACTTTTGTTTTTGAATTAAAAATAGACTTTAATTCTTCTTCATTAATAGTAAATTTCATGGGTTTTACTTCTATGTATCTAGGTTTACCTTGTGAAATTATTGTATCTGGTAAATAATTTTCATAAAAAGGCTCCATTATTATTACTTCATCATCTTTCTCTACTAAACTTATTATTGAAGAAGCTATCGCTTCACTTGACCCACAAGTTACTGTTATTTCATTCTTCGAGTCAGCTTTAATTTTATTAAATTCTTTTAATTTAATTGCTATATTATCTAATAATTCTTGTATTCCCCAAGTACTAGTATATTGATTATGTCCTTCTTGCATTGCTTTTATTGCAGCATCTTTAATTCTTTTATGCATAGGAAAGTCTGGTGATCCCTGTGATAGGTTTATTCCATTATATTCTTCACATAAATTATGCATTTCTCTTATTGAGGACTCTGATAATTCTAATATTCTCTTAGAAATATTTTCTTTAGTCATAGAAATAATATAGTTATAAATCTCATGTTCTTAAGTATAATGTTTAACTTTAAATATTAATGATAATTTTTAAATAATAAAATATCTCCTTTAATATTTATATGATTAGTGATAAATTATGAAAAAATTAAAAGTTGCTATCTTAGGCGCTACTGGAATGGTTGGACAAAAATATATGTCCATGTTATCTGATCATCCATATTTTGAAATATCAACTGTAACTGGTCATAAATCTGTAGGTAAAACTTATTCTGAAGCTGTTCAATGGATTGATCAAATCCCTTTAGCTGATAAATATGCAGATCTTGAAATAAAATCTACTGAACCTAAATCTGTTAACGCTGATTTTGTATTCTCTACTTTACCAACTGATGCTGCTAGAAAAGTTGAACCAGCTTTTGCAAATGCTGGTTTCCCTGTAATTAGTGAAGCTAGTGCATATCGAATGAATGATAATATACCTCTACTAATCCCTGAAGTTAATCCAGATCATGTAGATCTAATAAAAAAACAAAATACTTCTGGATATATAGTTACATGTCCAAATTGTGTGGTTGCGGGTTTAGTTGTAGTTCTTAAACCACTTTATGAAAAGTTGCAAATCAATAAAGTTATAATTAATACAATGCAGGCTTTATCTGGTGCTGGATTGCTTGGTGTACCATCAGTAAAAATAATCGATAATGTTATTCCATATATTAAAAGTGAAGAAGAAAAAATAGAACTTGAATCTCAAAAAATTCTTGGTCAATATGCTAATGGGAATATTAAAAATGCCAATATTAATTTTTCTGCAACTTGTACTAGGGTACCAACTCTTGATGGTCATATGGAAAATTTACATCTTGAATCTAATTTGGAAATATCACCTTCTATTGTTGAAAAAATATTACTTGATTTTAATCCTGTACCACAACAACTTAAATTACCTAGTGCACCTGTAGATCCAATAATTATAAGAACTGAAAACGATCGCCCACAACCTAGACTTGATAGATTAGCAGGTTCTGTAGCTGGTATGAGTGTTACTGTTGGAAGAATAAGGCAAGGTATTAATTCAAAATCTATTTGTCTTACTCTATTAACTCATAATACTATAAGAGGTGCTGCTGGTAATTCCGTACTTACTGCTGAATTACTTTATAAGAAAGGATTTCTAAAAGGTAATTAAGATTGAATGGAAAAGATATACGTATTAACAGAATAACCAAGAATGGTAGAATGCTTTGTGTTCCTATGGATCATGGTATAAGTATAGGCCCTGTACCTGGTTTAAATAATATTAGTGAAACCATTAATCAAGTTGATATGGGTGGGGCTAGTGCTATTTTAACACATAAAGGCATTATAAAATCTCTTACAACTACTCCAAATACTGGAGTAATTATTCACTTATCTGCTAGTACTGATATTGGGTTATCACCAAACAGAAAATTACAGGTATGTAGTGTTGAAGAAGCTATTAGACTAGGTGCAGATGCTGTTTCTGTACATGTAAATATAGGTGGAAAAGAAGAATCAGAAATGCTAGTTAAACTTGGGAATGTCGCTGATCAATGTGATGAATGGCAAATTCCATTTATAGCTATGATGTATCCACGAGGTGAAAATATTAAAAATCCTCGTGATGGCCAAATTGCTGCACATGTAGCAAGAATTGGATCTGAGTTAGGTGCTGATATAGTTAAAACCCCATACACTGGTAATATAGATGAATTTAAAGAAGTTGTTAAAGGATGTCCATCTCCTATTGTTATTGCAGGTGGTCCTAAAACTGATAATGATCATGATATTCTCCAAATGGCTAAAGATGCTATTGAATCTGGTGCTATAGGAGTTACTTTTGGAAGAAATGTTTTTCAACATAAAAATCCTCAAAAAATAATCAAAGCTTTATCTAAAGTAGTTCTTGATGATCTATCTGTTAAAGAAGGATTGGCTGTGATGAAAAATGAGTAATACAAAAAATATTATAGTTGAATATAATGAAAAATATGATGCTAAATTCGGAAAAATAGTTACTCAACTTAAACAATCTGGAGTTAATACTCTATTATGTTATGACGAAGAAATCATAACTACTTGTAAACAACTTGGATTACACAGTATTTCCAATTTAGATCAGGCTGATGATTTGTTAATTGATAATCTTGATGACGTCAAAAAATTTAGTAATAAAAGTAAGAGATTATTTTTTAATATACTTATAAAATCCAATGATGATATTAAAAAAGCAGTAGAAGCGGCTAAACTTGGAGTCAATGTTATTATTGTAGAAACTAGTGATTGGAAAATTATTCCTATTGAAAATTTAATCGCTGAATTGGTTGATTTTCCAACTAAACTCTTTACTAGACTAGAAAATATGTCTGAAGCAAAAACAATGTTTAATATTCTTGAAAAAGGTGTTGATGGCTTAATAATTAATTTAAAAAACTCTATTAATGTTGAAAAAATACTTGATGAGCTTAATGATAATTCTAATATATCTTTATCTAATGCTGAAATTATTGATATACAAAATGTTGATTCCGGTGATAGAGTTTGTATTGATACGGTTTCTATATTAAATCATGGTGAAGGATTGTTAATTGGTAGCAGATCAAATTTCTTGTTTCTAGTACATAATGAATCTCTTGGCTCTAGTTATACTTCTCCTAGACCATTTCGAGTTAATGCGGGAGCTGTACATAGTTATGTTCTTATGCCTAATGGTACTACACAATATCTGTCTGAAATTCAATCTGGAACTGAACTACTTATAGTATCTAAAGATGGTAATACGCGTAATTCATCTGTTGGTAGAGCAAAAATAGAAAATCGACCTTTCTTACTTATAAAAGCAAAAATTGGAAATGAAATTGGAACAATTATGATACAAAATGCAGAAACTATTGGACTAATTAACGATAAAGGACAACCAATTCCAGTTACTGATCTAAATAAAGGGGATTCTATAATTGTACATGTTGCTAAATCTACTGGTAGACATTTTGGAATGTCAGTAGATGAATTTATGTTAGAAAAATAACTTTAGGTAAGATTTATGGAGTTTGAAATATGTACTTCAATTTATTCTACTACTCTCGAAGAACTAGATATTCGTCTTAAACAAGCGTTTAATTATGGTTCTAATCTTGTAGAAGTTAGAATTGATTATCTCCATTCTTTTGAAATTGATAAATTGAAACATATTCTCTCTTCTTATATGGATAAATGTATATTAACCTGTAGACCTATAAGCGAAGATGGTAAATATCATAAATCTGAAAAAGATAGAATTAATCTACTTTATTCATTATATGAACTACAACCTAAATTTCTTGATATTGAATTAAGCCTAATAAACAAAAATTTAAAATTCCTTAATAAATTGACAACTAATAATACTACTTTAATTATTTCTTCACATAATTTTGAAGAAACACCTAATATTACTGAGTTAGAAAAAACTGTTAATTCCTCAATTCATAATAATTGTTATGTAAAAATTATAACTAAAGCTAATTGTTTTAAAGATAATTATAATCTTCTATCATTATATGATAAATTTCAGAAAACAAAATTAATTGCGTTTTGTATGGGTCAAAAGGGAATTATATCTCGAGTTCTTTGTACTCTGATTGGCAGTCCATTAACTTATGCTTCACTCCCTGATTTGCCAACTGCTGAAGGACAAATATCTATATCTGAGATGAAAAATTTTTATGAACTACTTAAATAATAAATTTAATGAAGACGCAAAAGTTTATCTAATTATAGGTAATCCTATTTCCCACTCATTGTCTCCACTTATGTATAATACTTTATTTAGTTATTATAATATGAATTCTATTTATCTACCCTTTGATGTAAAAATTTCTGACATAGAAGAACGAGTTAAACAATTCAAATTATTACAAGTTAGTGGATTCAATGTCACCATCCCTAATAAAATTAAAATAATGGATTTTCTTGATGAAATTGATGATCAAGCATTAAAAATTGGAGCTGTTAATACTGTTGTTAATAAAAATGGAAAATTAATTGGTTATAACACTGACATAAACGGTGTTATTAATTCTTTATCTAAAAATAATGTTAGTCCAACTAATTCAAATAATGTCATGCTGTTTGGAGCTGGTGGCGCGGCACGTTCATGTATTGTAGCTCTTGATCAAATGAAATTTAAGAAAGTTACTGTAACTAATAGATCAACAAATAATGCTGAAAATATGGTTAATGATCTCGAAAAAAAACTTAATATTGAAATTGAGATTATTGATTTCGATCAAAATAAAATTCTTGAATTATCTCACTCTTATTCTTTGGTTATAAATTCTACAAGTGTTGGTATGAATAATTCGAATTCTGTTATCAAAAAAGAATTTTTCAATAAACATATGGTTGTATTTGATATGGTTTATGTTCCAATGATGACTAAATTTCTTATCGATGCAAAAAATCAGGGTTCTAAAATAATTAAAGGATATGAAATGTTAATATATCAAGCGATCTACTCTTTTTCTCTATTTACTAATAAAAATATTGAAAGTAAACTTTTAGAAGAAACAATACTAAAGTATTTTAGTGAAAATAAATGAAAGGAAAAGCTAGTTCATATGGAGCCATCTCTGTTTTAAACGCTGTTCCTATGGGTAAAGGTTCTTGTATAGGTATAAATCTGACTAGTGAAGTAGAAATAGAATTAAAT
>CAXETO010000053.1:0-5983 GCA_963999255.1 uncultured archaeon
TGTTCTGCCCAAATAGCTGCGCCTGAATCAGTTTCAGTTTCTTCACTTAATAATAATATAACTTGTTTGGAATCACTAATTAAGCCACCGCCATACATATTATCTCTAACTCTTATATCGAAATCTTTGAATATTTTTAGATTATGTTCACTGTTTTCTTGTGTAATCAAAACTTTAATGTTTACATTTTTCTCTTTTAAATTCTTTAATGTTGGTAAAAATAAACTTGTTAGATCTGATAGTGCTGAAGGTATGGCTATTAATAATTCTTCTTCACAATTTTCTATTGTCTCTTTTGTTTTATTCAATATATTATGTTGCCCCTTTATTATCCATATATCTGGACGTTCTCTAACTCCTTTTTTATCATATACTGGTTGTAATTCATCTATTATTTGTTTTTCACTTCTTTTTTTTCTCATTTCTGATTCTAAATTAATAATTTCTAATGCTGAAGAAGGTGATTTTGGATAAAATTTATTCGGTCTTGATTGTTGTACCTCTATCCAACCTTTAGTTTCTAAATTATTTAACACATCATATATTTTGGAATATGGAACAGTTGAATTTTCACTAATTTCTGAGGCGGTCCCTGGTCCAAATTCTAATAAAGTTAAATATGCTTTAATTTCATATCCTGTTAACCCAAATTCTGACATTGCTTTTATTGTTTTTTCAGAAAAATCCACCTATTCACCTTATTATTTGTGTGAAAACCTTTATTAATAATATTAACGTTTTATTTACAACTTAGAGTGGTAAAAATGGCACAAATTATAAATATTGAGCGCGAAAAATTAAAAGAAAGTTTATCTCCTACAATTAAATATGGTAAACATTTCATTAGACAAACACAAAGTATTTGTCCAGAATGTAATATGATACTTCCTGCTACTATATTTGAAAGAGATTCCAAAGTTTTTATGAGTAAAGTTTGTCCAGATCATGGAGAAACTGAAGAATTATATTTCGGATCATATAAATTATATAAAAAATTTAGTAGTTATTGGACTGAAGGGAAAGGAACTCATGCTCCAAATGTCCCTATGGATAAATGTGTTTGTCCAACTAATTGTGGTTTATGTTCTAATCACCTAAGTCATACTGGTTTATCTAACATAATTATTACTAATAGATGTGATTTAACTTGTTGGTATTGTTTCTTTTATGTTAAAAAAGGTCTTGAAGGTGCTTATGTTTATGAACCAAGTCAAGAACAAATTCGAAATATGTGTAAAAGTTTAAGATCTGAACGACCAGTACCAGGTAACTCGTTACAAATTACTGGTGGAGAACCAACTTTAAGAGATGATTTACCTGATATTATTCGTATTGCAAAAGAAGAAGGTATAGATCATGTTCAATTAAATACTAACGGTATTAATATAGCATTAAATCCTGACTCAGCTGTAGAATTAAAGAAAGCTGGTTTAGGTAATTTATATATGAGTTTTGATGGCGTAAGTCCAAAAACTAATCCTAAAAATCATTGGGAAGCACCTGTTTGTGTAGAAAGTTGCAGAAAAGCTGGTGTTGGAGTAGTATTAGTGCCAACCGTAATTAAAACTGTTAACGATCATGAACTTGGTGATATATTACGTTTTGCTCAAACTAATATTGATACTGTTCATGCAATCTCTTATCAACCTGTATCTCTTACTGGTAGAATGGGTAAAAAAGAGAGAGAAAAGTTTAGAATTACTATTCCTGATTGTATTCAAAGAGTAGAAGAACAAACTAATGGGGAAGTAACTGAAGATGATTGGTTCCCAGTTCCTACATGCTCACCTATAACTCATTTCGTTGAAGCATTAACTAAAAAACCTCAATATGATTTATCAATTCATTTTGCATGTGGTGCAGGTACTTATGTATTTGAAGATCCAGAAAAGAAAACTCTAGTTCCAATTACATCATTTGTTGATCTTCCAGGTTTACTTGAATATCTTGAAGAAAAGACCGAAGAAATTCAAGGTGGTGGAAATAGATATTTAACTACTGCAAAATTTATAATTAAAGTAAGTAATTTCATTAATAAAGAAAAACAACCTAAAGGATTACAAATGTCAAAAATGTTGATAAACGCATTAGTTAAACATGATTACAGTTCAATAGGTAAATTCCACTTGAACAGTTTATTCCTTGGTATGATGCACTTCCAAGATAAATATAATCAAGATGAAGAACGATTACAGCGATGTGATATTCACTATCTGAATCCCGATTTAAGAATTATTCCATTCTGCTCTTTCAATGTTATTCCTGAATGGTATAGAGATAGAATTCAACAAAAATATGGTCTCCCTGTTGAAGAATGGGAAAAACAAAGTGGAGAAAAACTTGAAGATAAACTTTATCGTGGTACCTTAAGAAGAGGAACAAAACATGATACAGCAGCATGTGCCTCATCTAACGTTCATATTGAACCAATTACTGGTACATAAATCTGTTAATTTTTTATCAAGGATGTAATCATTTATATGACTTATCATGATTGGGTTCCCAAACTTTCAGGTAAGAATAGTTTTATAAAAAATGTTAAATTAGAACTTTCAAATCAAGAAATTAGGAGTGATGAATTAACTAATTTTAATGTAGATTTTAGTATAAGCGGAGATTTAAGAGATTGTTTAGAACAAGAATCATGTGAAGAAGCATATAATTTAGGAGATACCTTTATTCGTATTACCTGTACAATTGATTTATTTGATAAAAAATTAACTACTAATAAAAAAATTAAGTCTGATAAATTTGTAAGGAAAGCTACATTTTATTGGACTCGAAATCCTGAATTACCCTATAGAATATGGATACTTGTTGTACAAGAAAATTATGAACCTATTGTCCCTCAAGATATTTTATCTGCTAAATCATTTATGTTTGATTTTAATAAATCTTATAATTTTGCTGGATCTGATTTAGGAAGTGACACTCATGAAATTATGGCTAAAGTTAAAATAAAATGGACACGACATAGCTTAATTGATCAAAGTTCTGTAAGTCAAACTTCAAATGTTGTAAAAATAGTAGTAAATTAAATATTATTAACTCTTTTATATTATATATTATTGTATTGAGGTAAAAATATTATATGAAAAATTTTAAAAAATCAGCTTTAGAACTTATAAAGGAAACTTCTGTAAATTTACCTAGTGATGTACGTAGCAAATTATCTCTAGGTGTAGAACAAGAAAACCCAAATTCTAATGCAGGAATTGCTATGTCTACTATCTCCTTAAATATTGATATGGCTGTTGATAACACTGCTCCAATATGTCAAGATACTGGTATGCCTACATTTATAATATTAGTTCCACCTGGTGTAGATCATCTTAAAATAAAAACTGATATAAAAGAAGCTATAACTAAAGCTACCAAAATTGGTTATTTAAGACCTAATGCAGTTGATCCTATTACTGGTAAAAATTCTGGTAATAACCTTGGAGACTATTTTCCAATTATTCACATTGAAGTTTGGGATAATGAATTTATTGAAATGAAACTATTATTAAAAGGTGGTGGATGTGAAAATAAAAATATTCAATATTCTTTACCTTGTAATATTCCTGGATTAGGACAAGCAGATCGTAATCTAGAGGGTATTAGAAAATGTATCTTACATTCAGTATATCAAGCTCAAGGTCATGGTTGTAGTACTGGGTTTATAGGTGTTGGAATTGGTGGTGATCGTACCAGCGGCTATGAATTAGCTAAAATGCAATTATTTCGTAATATTTATGATGTTAACTTGGATCCAAAACTTGCCCAGTTGGAAGATTATATCTTAAATAAAGCAAATAAACTTGACATTGGTCCTATGGGCTTTAAAGGAAAAACTACATTACTTAGTTGTAAAATTGGTAAAGCTTATCGATTACCCGCAAGTTTTTTTGTTTCTGTCGCATATGATTGTTGGGCATATCGTCGTCTTGGAATAAATATTAATGTTAAAAATGGCCAAATTACAAAATGGCTTTATAGGGAAGCAAATGAAATTAAACGAATGGCTAAAGGAATTGGATTACCACTTACAGGAAACACTATTTCATTGAAAACTCCTATTACTAAAGAACAAATTCTAAAACTTAAGGTAGGTGATATTGTTAATCTTAATGGTGAAATTCATACTGGAAGAGATACGTTTCATCATTATATTGTTAAAACTGATCTTCCTAAACATATTAAAACTCGTGGTGGAGTTTTATATCATTGTGGTCCAGTTGTCTTAAATGATGATAATAATGGATATAAAATAACTGCTGCAGGTCCTACTACCTCAATTCGAGAAGAACCTTATCAATCTGATGTTATTAAAAAATTAGGATTACGTGCAGTTATTGGTAAAGGTGGTATGGGTGATAAAACTCTTGCAGGTCTTAAACAGAATTCTGCTGTATATCTTAACGCAATTGGTGGTGCAGCACAATATTATGCAAATTGTATTAAAAAAATAACTGGAGTTGATTTTCTTAAAGAAATGGGTTCGCCTGAAGCAATGTGGCATCTACAAGTTAGTGGATTTCTAGCTATTGTTACTATGGATGCTCATGGTAATAGTTTACATAAAAAAGTCGATCAAGATTCTTTTAAAAAACTGGAAACTATGGCGAAAACAGTTTTTTAATTATTATTATCTAGTTTAATTTTACCTGTTTTTCATTAAAAATAATGTATTTTTAGATAATTTAACAAATTTTTACTATAAAATTTATTAATTAGAAAAATTTTATCAATCATTGCTTAACACTTTTGTGTTGAGTAATGCCAAAGCCTGTTGGGTTTAACCATTGAAGGTTTTGGCATTTTATTCTTTAACATAATTAATTTTTAAATTCTGAATATAATTATAGAATTTCTATTCAAGATTAAGTTTTTGTAATTTAGGTCTAATTACTAACTGACAATACATCTCAGTTGAATTATTTCTATAATATTTTTGATGATATTGTTCGGCTTTATAGAATTTATCTAGCGGTTTTATCTCTGTAACAATTGGATCTATAAATTGTTTACTAGATTCTAGTTCGTCTTTAGATAGTATTGCTAAATCTTTTTGTTCATTGTCATGATAAAATATTACTGATCTATATTGTGTTCCTATATCATTTCCTTGTCGGTTAATCGTTGTTGGATCATGTGATTTCCAAAATAAGCTAAGTAATTCTTCACAACTTACTATTTGTGGATTATAAGTTATTTGTATAACTTCCGCATGTCCGGTTTCTTCACTGCATACTTCTTTATATGTGGGATTAGCTTTATATCCTCCAGAATAACCTGATATTACTTCTGTTACACCTTCGATTCTGTCAAATATGGTTTCTAAACACCAAAAACATCCTCCACCAAATGTAATTTTCATTGATATTTAGTTTATTATTTATTATAATATATTTATTTTTTTATTTGTCATGTACACTATTGTCAATTGCTATTACTAGACCTAATATAATTCGTTTATCATAAGTTGAATCTAATATGTGTATTGCATATGTATCACTAAAATCAAAAACTCCTGATAATAAAACATCTCTCCATCTATCAGCTTTAGAAACTTCTGCAATCTTATTACCTTTAGTATCTGTAATGTCAAAATTCCAACCTGCAAAAGAACCTTGTCCAATTAATTGTTTTTCCCCATCTGTATTTTCCATCCACATTTTTGGACGTATAAACGACATAATTTTTTTATTAGTTCGACCAAGTATTTTATCATCCATATCTTTGATTTCATATGTTTTTCTTACAGATGCTAGTTTTCTATTGACAGTTAAAATTTCTTTATTATCAACATCGATAACTGTTATCTGTTTCCTTAAAGATAATAATTTTCTCTTCATTTTACCTATTGTCTTTCCTTTGTCATCATATATGTCACCACTACCCCAGTCCCACATTTTTTCTTTGAGTATATAGTAATCTCTTTTTGGGTCTAATAATGAATTTGTTGAAGTCATAAATTTTGTTAAACTATATTTTAATT
>CAXETO010000054.1:0-5898 GCA_963999255.1 uncultured archaeon
AGATGAAACAAAAAACATGTTGTTCCTTGATGTAAATAATTCTGTTATTTCTGTACCAAAGAATAATATATCTCTTAAAATTAATGTTGATGATGTTGATTATCTTGTTCATGGTTCTAAGTTATTACAAAGTCCATCTAATAGAAATACTAAATTGAAGCTGAATTCACTATGAAAAATATTGGTTTAAATATCACTCCATCAAAAAAAACTTGTTCAGATCCACTTTGTCCATTTTGTTCAACTGACAGTAAATCTCTTAAAATTCGTGGAAGACTCATTAATGGTGTAGTTGTTAGTTTAAAAGGTACTAATCGAAGTGTAATTGCGAGAAATTTTCTTCATTATGTGAAGAAATATGATCGATATGAAAAACGACATAGTCGAATTAACGCTCATATTACTCCTTGTTTAGAAATAAATGTTGGTGACTCAGTTTTAATTGGTGAATGTAGACCAATTGCTAAAAACATATCATATATTGTATTAAATAAGGTGAATTAATTATGTCTACTAAAGCAAAAAAATCCGGAGGTAAAGGGTTAGGTTCAAAACGATATATAACTAGATCTATACCTGTTAATGCTGTAATAACTTGTGCTGATAATACTGGAGCTAAAACGTTACGAGTTGTAATGGTTAAAGGATGGAAAGGTAGACTTAGAAGATTACCTGCTGCCTCAGTTGGCGATTATGTTTATGTTGTAGTTACTAAAGGTCCGCCTGATATAAGAAAACAAGTGTTTGGAGCTATTATAATAAGACAAAAATATCCTGTTAGACGTGAAGATGGTAGTAGAATTATGTTTGAAGATAATGCTGGTGTAATAATAACACCTGAAGGTGAACTCAAAGGTACTGATATTAAAGGCCCCGTAGCTTCTGAAGCTGCTGAAAAATGGCCAAGAATAGCTAATACTGCTACAATGATATTATAAGTGATAAAATTATGACTACCATACAACGCAGTAAAGCAAGAAAAAAGTTATTCACACTACCTAATAATCTAAAATCAAAATCAATTCGAGCCATGACTTCTGAAGATCTTAGAAATAAATATAAAGTTACAACATTACGAATTAATAAAGGCGATAGTGTTAAAATTATGAGAGGAGAATATTCAGGAATTGAAGCTAAAGTTACAAAAATAGATTTGAAATTAGGTAAAATTAATGTTGATGGTGTTAAAAGACAAAAAATTGCTGGTGGAGATATGCCAGTACAAATTCATCCTTCTAATGTTATGTTAATGTCACTAAATATGGGTGATAAATTAAGAAAAAAAAAATTAAGGTTGTGATGAATTGAATGGGGAATCAGGGTGAATCTAAAACTTTAAAGAGATCTATGACTCGTGGATGGCAAATATCCAAAAAACAATACAAATTTACAGTTAAAAATAAATGTGGACCACATAGTGCAAATAGTAGTTTATCTCTAACTGTTGTTATTAGAGATCTTATAAAATTAACTAATACCTATAAAGAAACTAAAAATCTTATTAATGAAGGTAATGTTCTTATTGATTCCAAAAAACGTTCTGATCCGCAATTCTCTGTGGGAATTATGGATACAATAAGTATTCCTGAAGAAAAATTATTCTATAGACTTTTACCTCATAAAAATGTCTTAACACTTGTTAAAATTGAGAAAAATGAATCTAATACAAAATTATGTAAAATTAAATCTAAACATACAATAAAGAATGGTTTATTACAATATTGCTTAAATGATGGTAGAAATATACTTAGTGATAATAACTATAAAGTTGGTGATACTCTCAAAATTGAATTACCTACACAAAAAATTCTAGATGTTTTTTCTCTTATTCAAGGCTCTTATGTTCTTATTCTTCAGGGTAAATTATCTGGTAAAATTGGAATCATTGAATCTCAAACAATTGGAACATTATCTCGTAAATCTATGTTAAAAGTGAAATTTGATAATGTTGTAACTGAATTACCTGCTGATATATCCTTCTCTATAGGAAAAGATAAATCTCAACTTCCATTGGAATATAGTGATTAAAATGAATGTTAATGTTTTAGAAACTTCTGATCCTGTTAAAGAAACTTCTGATCCTGTTAAAGAAACTTCTGATCCTGTTAAAGAAACTTCTGATCCTGTTAATCCTATGAAAAATATTCGTATTAGTAAAGTTTGTATAAATATAGGGCTCGGGAAATCAGGTGAGATTGTTGAAAAAGCAAAAGCTGTTTTAGCTCAAATCGTAGGTCAAACAGTAGGTGAAAGTTATGCTAAAAAAACTCTTAGAGATTTTGGTATAAGAAAAGGCGACCCAATTGGTGTTGTTGTTACTCTAAGAAAGAAATTGGCTGAAGAAAAATTAAAATTATTATTTACTGCTAAAGAGAATCGTATATCAAAATATTCTTTTGATAAAAATGGTGGATGTTCATTTGGAATTAAAGAGCATATAGAACTTCCTGGTGTAAAATATGATCCTAATCTAGGAATATTTGGTATGGATGTTACAACTGTTCTTGATAGACCAGGTTTTCGTATAACTAAAAAAAAGAGAATGAAAGGTGTAGTTGGACAAAATCATCGAGTAACTAAAGCTGAAGCTATTAACTTCTTCAAAAGTACACTTAACATAGAGGTATATTAATATGATTAAAAAGAAAATTAGAAGGGGTAAACCAAAATCATATGGTAAAGGATCTCGAAATTGTAGAAGATGTGGCAATTATACTGCTATAATTCAACAATATAATCTAATTTTATGTAGACAATGCTTTAGAGAAGTGGCTCCTACTATAGGATTTACTAAATTTGAGTGATTTTTATGCCTGCTACTAATATTCTTGCTAATCTGTTTTCTACAATATATAATAATGAATTACGAAACAAAAAAGAATGTATTGTATATCCTGCGTCAAAACTTGCTAGTGCAGTTTTAAGAACAATGCAAAAAAATAAGTATATTGGTGAATTTGAATTAATTGATGATGGTCTTATGGGTAAATTCCGTATACAATTACTTGGTAGAATTAATAAATGTGGAGTAGTTTCTCCTAGATCAAGTATTAAACTTACTGAACTGTATAAATGGGAAAAAAGATTTTTACCGGCTGTTAATACTGGTATAATCATATTATCTACATCTGGTGGCATTGTATCACATATTGAGGCAAGAAAAAATTCTAATGGAGGAAAAATAATAGGTTATGTCTACTAATCAAAAAGATAAAAATAATTCAATTAATGTTATAATACCTGAAAATATTTCAGTTGATATTACAGATAATCAATTAATTGTTACAGGACAACTTGGCACTCTTAAAAAAGACTTTACTACAATCCGAGCGTATTTAAAAAAAGTTGATGATCAGATTAACATAAAATCTTTTGGAACTAAAAAAAAGGAATTAGCTATGCTTAAAACTGTTAAATCTTTAATAACTAATCTATTTTCTGGTGTTACTGAAGGTTTTACTTACAAATTAAAATTAGTTTACTCTCACTTCCCAATGACTGTTAGAGTAGAGAACAATAATGTTTATGTAGATAATTTTATCGGTGGTAAATTCCCTAGAATCGCTAAAATTGTTGGAGAATCTACTGTTACTCCTAAAGATGATGATATTATTGTGTCTGGATTATCTATAGAAAATGTAAGTCAAACTGCTGCTAATATTGAAAGTTGTACTAAAATTAAAAATAAAGACTTGCGAGTATTCCTAGACGGTGTGTATATATATGAAAAAGGTAAAGGACAAAATTAATAATAATTCTAGCGCTAAAACTTCTGCGCCAGTTAAAAAGTCAAAACCCAAACCTAAATCTAAAGTTAAAACTAAAATTAAATCTAATGTAATTGATAATTATGATAAGTTATCTAAAATTAAATCAGATCTAAAATCTAACACTCCAAAATTTCTTAGACAAGAATCATGGAGATATAAGAGAATATCTAATAGTTGGAGAAAACCTCGAGGTATTGATAGTCATATGAGATTGGAGAAAAAAGGATGGCCAAAAAATGTTAAACTCGGATATAAAACTCCAAAATTAATCAGATCTTTTCATCCTACTGGTGTTAAAGATATACTTGTACATAATATTAACGACCTCAATTCTTTGGACCCTAATGCTTGTGCTATAAGACTTGCGTCTAGTATAGGAATGAGAAAAAGAAAACAAATTTTTGATCAAGCTAATAAATTAGGATTAAAAGTTTTAAACTCTAGAAGAATTCATAAAACTATTGTTAAAAAGGAGATAACTAAAACATGATTTCAAAATCTAAAAAACGTATGGCTGCTTCTGTTCTTAAAGTTGGAAAAAATAGGGCTAAACTTGATCCTGAATCCTTAGATATACTTGGAGATGCTATAACTAAAGCTTCACTAAAAGGTCTAATTAGAGAAGGAAAAATCTGGGCTGTGAAACCTAAAGGAATATCTAGAGGAAGAGCTAGAAAAAATTTGAATAAAACACGTGGACCTGGTTCTAGAAAAGGTGCTAAAGGCGCTGTTCTAGATAAAAAAACTCGTTATATGACTAAAGTTCGAGCATTACGTAAATATCTAAAATCTCGAAAAGAAAAGAATTTAATCACTAATAAACAATTTAATGATTTATATAAACAAATTCGCGGCGGTCAAGTTCGTTCTGTAGCTCATCTTAAAACTATTGTAAGTAATACTGTGTGATGTTTATTATGAAATCCACATACGTACCAATTTTTAGAAGAAGAAGAGAACATAAAACTTCATATGATAAACGAAAAATTGTTCTTCAGAGTAAATTACCGTTCTTATCTATTTATATAAGTAACAAACATATCCTCCTTCAGATATTGCAACCTAAACTTAAAGGTGATTTAACTATCTATAGTGTTCATTCTAATGAATTAAAAAAATTTGGTTGGAAAGGTGCAAATAAGAATATTCCTGCTGCATATCTACTTGGTCTACTTTCAGGTTATAACCTAATTAAATTGAAAGTGAATAAATTAATTTTTAATTCAAATGTAAATGGTTTTACGATGGATACTCGATCGGCTGCTGTATTAAAAGGTATTAAAGATTCAGAGATGAATATATTAACTGGTGATATATCATTGTCTGATGATAGAATTAATGCTAAACATATATCTTCTTATGCTGCTTATTTACTTGAAAACGATAAATCACTTTACACTAAACAATTTGCTAATGTTGTTAAAAATGGATTAAAACCAGAACAATATCATGACCATTTTACAAAAGTAAAAGATAATATCATATTAAAACTAAAAAATAATAAAGTAGGTAAAACTAAAAAATAATATTGGTTAATGTTTATGTCCACTCATCCATCATCTAGACACACTTCTACTTCTCCTAATTCTACTTCTGAAACTGAATTTACTTGGACGCCATTAACTAATTTAGGTACTATGGTTCTTAATGGTAAAATAACTTCCTTAGATGAAATATTTGAACTTGGGTTAAAAATAAAAGAAGCGGAAATAGTTAAATTTCTTCTCCCTGATATAAAAACAGATATTGTTAAACTTGGTACTGTTCAAAAACAAACTGATGCTGGTGAACTTACTAGATATAAAGCGGTTATTGCCGTAGGTCATACATCTGGTTGGTTTGGCTTAGGTAAAGGTAAATCAAAACAAATGAGAGTTGCTATAGCAAAAGCTACTAATAACGCATTTATTAATATCATACCTGTCAAATTGGGTAGTGGCAGTTGGGAAAGTAAAAACACTTCTAATAATTCAATACCTTATAAAACTAAAGGTAAAGGTGGAAGTGTTAAAATTGAATTAATTCCGGGTCCATTAGGATTAGGTATTGTAGCTAATAAAACTGTTAAATCACTTCTCGAACTTACGGGAATTAAAGATATATGGAGTAAATCATCTGGTTCTACAAG
>CAXETO010000055.1:0-5880 GCA_963999255.1 uncultured archaeon
TTAGTTTCTTCCAACAAATTTTCACTTGATTTTTCAGATATAACTTTAGTAGAAATAATACTTCTTACTCTTTTTCTAAGTTGAGATAATTTAGTTTGTAATTTCCATAATTCAGTTTTATTTCTTAGACCATAAACACCAATAAGATTGAAATCAACGTCAGATTGTCTTTTATCCCATGGATTTCTAGGACCTGAATATTGCTTTCGTGGTCTTTTAGGATCTCCCAATTATTTATTCTCCACTTTTATCTTTACCTTTTTGCATATCTGATTTTGTAACAACTACTTTTCTACCTTTCCGACCAGTAGTTCTAGTTCTTTGACCTCTAACTCTAAGACCATACATATGTCTAAGTCCACGTCTACTACCCATATTTTTTTCACTATCTAGTAATAATTTAATATTAAAATCTAAATCACTTCCCATATAATGTTTATCTTGACCTGTATCCATATCTTTTCTTCTATTTAATATCCATTTAGGAAAATCAAGTTCATGAATTATTTTTAATTTAGATTCAATTAAAGAAATTTCTTTATCACTTACAGAACCAATACGTAAATTTGTATTAATATTCAACGATTTTAGTATAATATAAGATAAATTATCCCCAACGCCTTTTAAATTAGAAATTGCATTTATTAGTTTTCTATCTCCATCTAGATTTTTACCACTTATTCGAACTATATTTTTAAATTCTTGTGACATTAATAGTTTAACTACAAAATTTTAGAATATAAATATCTTTCATTCAACAATCACTTATTTCTTTCTATTAATTCAATTAATACACCATTAAATGATTTTGGATGTAGAAATATCATTTTATTATTTTCATGATCTACATCAGATATACTATCAATAATTTTAAAATTTTTTTCTTTAGCTAAATCAATATATTTGTTTAAATTAGATACCGAAAATGCTATATGATGTAATCCTGGTCCGTTATTATTAAGAAATTTCTTAATTGTACTATTATCTGATAGTGGCTCCAATAATTCAAGTTTAATATTACCAAAATTCAGCATAGCAATTTTTACATCTTCAGAGATAAAAGTTGTAAAAGCAATATTATCTGGTTGTAAAAATCCATACAGTTTAGAACTTTGTTTTATATCATTAACTGCTATTGCGATATGATCTAGATTCAATTTAACAACATTGTAAAGAAATGATAAATATTTTAATATTCACCAAATAATTCGCGAAATACATTACATATTTCTTCAATTGTAACATATTTTTTAACAGAATCAAATATTATTGGAGTAGTATTTTTACCACTAGATATAGCAACTTCAAGATTTTGGAGTGATTTTTCAACATCGTAAGAATTTCGAGTTTTTTTCAAATGAATTAAATTTTTATATTGAATATCAGATAAATCACTATTTATATTCTGACGTTTAATTATATTCTTAGAATTATCTATAAAATCATTAACACCAACAATAATTTTTGATTTTTCATCTAATTCACATTGATATTTATAGGCGTTTTTCTGAATTTCACTTTGTATATAGCCAGACTCAATAGCTTTTAATGAACCGCCTAATTTATCAATTTTATTAATTAAATTCATAACTTCCTCCTCAATTTTATCAGTTAAATATTCAACATAATATGATCCACCTAATGGATCAACAGTTTTAATTACACCACTTTCAGAAGCAATAATTTGCTGAGTTCTTAATGCAATTTTAACAGCTTCTTCAGTAGGTAATCCCAAAGCTTCATCTTTAGAATTAGTATGAATAGATTGTGCTCCTCCAAGTACTGCAGCTAAAGCTTGAATTGATACTCTAATCACATTATTTTCAGGTTGTTGAGCAGTTAATGTTTCCCCACTAGTCTGAACATGAAATTTAAATTGCATAGATTTTTTATTTTTAGATTCAAATCTATTTCCAATAATTTTAGACCAAATTCTTCTAGCAGCTCTAAACTTAGCAATTTCTTCAAAAAAATCATTTCTTGACACCAAGAAAAATGATAGACGAGGAGTAAACTCATCAATTTTTAGGCCTCGATTTAGTAATTGATTAATATATTCAATAGCATTTGAGAAAGTAAAACCTAATTCCTGAATTGCATTTGCACCTGCTTCTCTTATATGATATCCACTAATACTAATAGGATACCAATTAGGCATATTTTTTATACAGAATTCAATAAGATCAACAGTTAAATTAACAGATTGTTTAGGAGGATAAATATGTGTATTTCTTGAAATATATTCTTTAAGTATATCATTTTGAACAGTACCTCTTAAAACTTTAGAATCATAACCTTGTAAATTACCAACTGCAGCATATAATCCAAGTAAAATTGCAGCAGTAGAATTAATAGTCATTGAAGTACTAATTTTATTAAGATCTATTTTATCAAACAAAATTTTCATATCATATAATGAGTTAATTGAAACACCAACTTTACCTATTTCACCTTCAGATAAATTATTATCAGAATTTAATCCTAATTGAGTAGGTAAATCAAACGCAAGACTTAAACCAGTTTGACCTTTATTAATTAAAAATTTAAATCTTTTATTAGTTTCTTCAGCTGAACCATATCCAGTATATTGACGCATAGTCCATAATTGTTTTTTATACATTTCAGAATGTATACCTCTAGTAAAAGGTATTTCCCCAGGATCTTCAAGTTTATCAACTATATCATCTTTATTATAATGAGATTTAACATCAATTTCAGAATCAGTAGTATATTTCTTCACAATTATTCAACTTCATATTAATTTAGAAATGACATTAGATGCACTATCAGGATCCATAGATTTATTTTTAACCATTACAATAATTTCTTTTATTTTATCATCATTATTTAAACAATATTCAATTTTTTTAGCATAAGTAGAACATAATTTTTCTTTTAATTCGTACTCAATTTTCTTCATGAGATAATCATCAGATATACTAAATTTTAGTTTATAATTTTGGATGGATTTAAACAAAAGATCAATATTTTTTCTTTTTGTAGCAATTGTATCAATTATAATTTTTTTAGAATCTTTATCAGATAAATAAATACGTAAATTATTAAGAAATGAATCAGCTCCGGCTAAATCAAATTTATTAACAACTATAAAATCAGCATATTCCATAATTCCAGCTTTAATTAATTGTATTTCATCACCTATATTTGGCATTAATATTAACAATGTACAATCAAAAACTTGAATTAAATCCACATCTTTTTGACCTATACCTACAGTTTCAACAATAATTATTTTCTTTCCTGAAGCTTCAAGTATCCTTATAGCATTTCTTATACAATTAGATAATCCAGTTTGATTTCCTCTCGTTGCAATACTTCTAATAAATACATTATTATCAAATTCATTAATTATACGTACTCTATCTCCTAAAAAAGCGCCTCCAGATAAATTACTAGTCGGATCAATTAATAAAACTCCTACATCATAGTTTTTAGAGAATTCAGTAACAAGATTATTAATTAAAGTACTTTTACCAACACCCTGGGGCCCAGTAACACCAATAACAAAACTATTTCCAGTTTTATTATAAATTGATTTCATTAAATCAATAGAGGATTTATCTTCTTGTTCAACTAGAGAAATTGCTTTACTTATACTACGTTGATCTCCTGAATAAATTTTATTTATAATATCCATTATTTAATAAAGAAACAACGTTAATATTTCAATTTTCCTTTAATATTTTTGTCTCTATAACTATTAATAATTGATTAAGTGAAACTTGCGAGTTATTTTGAACATTAATTTCACTAATAATACCATTATGATCAGATTTTATTACAGCTTCCATTTTCATTGATTCAATTATCATTAATTGATCACCTTTTTTAACATTTTGACCAACTTTAACACAAATTTCAGATATTTTACCAGGAACTTTACTAAGTACTTTATAATATGGAACTAATTCACTATTTTTATCAGCAGTATTTTTATTGAAATTAATAGTTGAAACATTACCAACATTAAAAGTAAAAACATAATTTTGTATATTTACACAAATTTGTTTATTATCTAATTCTTTAATTACACACGCATAAGGAGTATTATTGATAAGAACTGAAATATAATCAGAATAATTTTTATTTTCTAATATATTAACAGAATATTTTGATTTTTTAATTTTTACAACATATTTTTCTAATTTAGATTTATGAATTTCTAAATTATATTTATTATGTCCAGATAATAGATAATTATTCAAAATTCAGCACCATAATTATTAGCATATTTACGCCAATTACTTATTTTATTTGATTTTAGTTTATCAGATGGTTTATTTTCATAATAAATTCCAGCTAAAATTGCAGCAATTTTTTCTAAATTTGGAATATTATCTTTAAAATTTATTTTCATTTTATCAATTATTTTATAATTTTCAATAAAATTCGTATTTATGTTACCATTAATGAAATTTTCATCAGATAATACATATTTATGAAAAGGTATAGTTGTTTGTATACCATAAATCAGAAATTGGTTTAAAGCATTTCTCATTTTAATTACCGCATCTTCAAAATTGTGTCCCCAAGTAATAACTTTAGCAATTAATGAATCATAGAATAATGGAATTTCAAAATTTTCGCTTAAATAACTATCTATTCTAACCCAAGGATTAATAGGTAGATTATATTTAACAATTTGACCAGATTGAGGAATAAATTCATTAAATGGATCTTCAGCATTAATTCTACATTCAACTGCTGCTCCATTAAGAGAAATATCAGATTGTTGAAGATTTATTTTATACCCACTTGCTATATTTAATTGCTGTTTAATTAAATCAATACCAGTAACCATTTCAGTAATAGGATGCTCAACTTGTAATCTAGGATTTACTTCAATAAAATAGAAATTTTTATTCATATCAACTAGAAATTCTACAGTTCCTAGATTTACATAATTCAAGGTTTTAGCAGCTTTAACAGCTATATTACCAATTTTATCTCTCAAGATTTTATTCATTATTATAGATGGAGTAAATTCAATAAGTTTCTGAAATCTTCGTTGTATTGAACATTCACGTTCACCAAGATGAATAAAATTATTAAATTTATCAGACATAATCTGAAATTCAATATGTCTAACATTCTCCAGAAATTTTTCCACATAAAATCCAATTTTATCAAAAGATATTTTAGATTCTTTTTCAGCAGAATGAAATACATCAGATATTTCTTTTTTATTTTTAACTAAACGAATTCCTTTTCCACCACCGCCATAAACAGATTTTAGTAAAACAGGATAACCAATTTTCTCTGCAATATTTATTAAATCATTTTCTGAAGTAATGATTTTATCATAACTAGGTATTACTGAAATTCCAGATTTCTCCATTAGAGATCTAGTTTTTAATTTATTTCCACATAATTCTAATGTAGTAGAATCAGGACCAACAAAAATTATATTATTTTTAATACATTCTTTAGCAAATGCTGAATTTTCCGATAGAAATCCATAACCAGGATGTATAGCTTCCACACTTGTTTTATTAGCAATATCTATTATTTTATCAATATTTAGATAGCTTTCAGAAGGTTGAGATTTACCAACATAATAGGTTTCATCAGCATGTTTAAAATAGTCAGAATGAAGATCAGCGTCAGAATAGATAGAAATAGTCTTAATATTTAATTCATTACATGCCTTAATAATTCTAAGAGCAATTTCACCTCTATTAGCTATAAGTAAACTTTCAATCATTTTTCTAATCAATAACTAAAGTTGAATATTTCCATGTTTTTTAAGTGGTTTTATTTCTCTTTTTTCTTCCAACATCTCTAAAGATTTAATAATTTTATTTTTAGTATCTTCAGGAACAATTACTTCATCAATAATCCCAGTTCCAGCAGCAATAT
>CAXETO010000056.1:0-5773 GCA_963999255.1 uncultured archaeon
TGCTAGAAGAACCGGACCATCAAAGGGAAGAGCAAAAAGAAAAAGAGTTTAGAGCTAAGATTAATATATGTTACGAAATAAAAATAATATAAGTTGGTTAAATAATGGCTAAGGATTTTAAATATCGTGGATATAATTTAGAACAATTACAAAATATGCCATTAGAAGAATTTATAACATTATTACCTACAAGACAAAGACGAACATTAAATAGAGGTATATCAGATGAGAAGAGAAAATTGTTAGAAGATTTAAGACGAAATAGTGGTTCAGATAATCAATTAAAAATTAGAACACACGCTAGAGACATGATTATTTTGCCATATATGATAGGTTTAACAGTTGAAGTATACAATGGAAAAGAATATTTGCCTTTAGAAATGAAAATAGGAATGCTAGGACATTATTTAGGAGAGTATATTCATACACATAAACGAGTGAGTCACGGAACACCAGGAATTGGCTCATCAAAATCGAGTTTATATGTTCCATTGAAATAATTATTTATGAATATATATAATATTATTATTGCCATCTATACGACAAAAACCAAATCTTACTAACTGTATAATTTCGTTTTGATTAAGCGTCTCAACCTCTTTTTCAACAAAACATGGAATTGTTTCAAGACTAGATGTATTATAAACACCGTTTTTAAATAGAGAGTGTGGAATAAGAATATTGAATTTAACATAATCATTTGTAACCCATTGGATTTTAGGAATTTTATTAATAATTTCATCACTGTGAAAAACAGAGATTATTCGATTATCATTAAATTCTAGTATTTTAATATTATAAAGATTTAATAATCGTAGTAGGTTATTAGGTTGAACATATTTTAGATCATTTTTAGATATCCAATACTTACCATTTGTATTAATAGTACGAGAACCCAAATTTTGTTTAGGATGATTTTGAATATTAACAGATTTTTTTGGGTCATTAGTAACTATTAATTCAATAGGATTAAAAACAGAAAAATATCTTTTTGATAAAGGATCAATAATTTTCCTATTAAAACTTTCAAGAATATCCCATGTTGGTTTAGATTCTGTTTTAGTTACGCCCATACTAAAAATAAAATCTTTAATAGCTTGAGGATTAATACCTTTACGCTCTAATCCAAGTAAAGTAGGAAGTCTAGGATCATTCCATCCTTCAACTTGATTTTGATCAATTAATTGTAAAAGTTTTCTTTTTGAAACAGGCGTGTCTAGAATTTCTAATCTTGAAAATTCAATCATATTTGGTTGTCGAAGTTCAAGAATTTTTAGAATTTCGAAATATAGTATCTGACGTAATTCATATTCTTTAGTTCTCATAGCATGTGTTATCTCATCAGTACTATCTTCAATTGATACAGAGAAATCATATGTAGGCCACACTCGATAACGATCACCTGTTAAAGGATGAGTCGCTTCAATAATTCTAAATAGAGTAGGATCTCTCATTACTTTGTTATCGTCACTCATATTGCCTTTAAATCTAAGTATTGATTCATTTGGTTTATATTGACTCTCCATTTTTTCCCATTCTTCAATTTGATATTGCTCATCGTTTTTTAATCTACAACCACATGGTTTTGCTTTAGATCTATTAGACCGTACAGTAGAGATTTCACATTTACAGACATAAGCAAATCCTTTTTCTATTAATTTTTTAGCGTATTTATAAAGTAAATCCATATCATCTGAAGTATTTTTTATACGATCAGGTTTAATTGATAACCAGTCTAGACCATCTTTTATAGCATCATAATACTCAATTTTTTCTTGGACGGGATTTGTATCATCAAATCTTAATATAAATTTACCATCATATCTACGAGCATATGTTTCGTTAATTATAACAGCTTTAGCATGACCTATATGAAGATAGCCATTAGGTTCAGGTGGAAATCTAGTAACAACTTGACCTTTACTTGCATTATCAAGATCAGGAAAAGCATGTTTAGTTTCTTTCTCAACATTATTTTTTACAGGTTTATAATCAAGATTATTAAGTAACGCAGATTGTTCTTCAATATTTAAGTTATTAATTTCATTAATAATTTTATGAATTATTTGAGACAGAGATTTAATTTGATCTTTAAATTTTGGATTCTCAGAAATAATTTTTCCAAGAACAGAAGAAAATTGTGCTTTACCGTTATAAGATAAAGCATTTTGAACAATATAGTACTTGAATAGTAATAAATCGTTTTTTGAAATATCAGACATAATATTCAGTTGGAAAGGATGTCAATAATCATATATTTCTTTTAATGAGAAAATCAGTTAAGTTAATTAATGATGAATATGATTCAGCATCTCTATATTTGTCAAGAGAATCCATAGCATTTTGAGTATATATTTGAGCTTTTTCTCGTACAATATCAGCTACACCAGTATTAGAAATAACATTTACAGCATCAATTATTTGATTAGCGGAAGCTTGTTTTTTACCAAATATTTTTAACACTAAATTTTTTTGTTCAGAATTCATGGAATCAAGAGCTAGAGAAATCATGTAAGTTTTTTTTCCTTGAACAATATCTTCACCTACAGGTTTACCAGTAACATTTTTTTTTCCAACAACGCCAATAACATCATCAATCATTTGAAAAGCAATACCAAAATTTTTTCCAAAATTAGTTAATGATTTTTCATCATTAGAAGTTCCATTTCCAGCAATACATCCAATTTTACATGATGCTTCAAATAAAGCAGCAGTTTTCTTTGAGATCATATTAAAATAACTTTCCGGTTTTCTAAATTGTGTTTCATTTGACATAATTAAATCATCAGACTGACCATTGCATATTGTTATTGATGCGGCAGATAATACATTTATAATTTTTAATATTCTATTAACATTAAAATTAAGTAATTTCGAATTATTACTAATATGAGAAAAAGCAATAGCGAATAAAATATCTCCAGAAAGAATAGTGATTGGAATGCCATAAATAGAATGAGCAGTTGGCACTCCATGTCTAGTTAAATCATTATCCATTATATCATCATGTAATAATGTAAAATTATGTATTAGTTCACAAGATGTTGCAATAGGTAGAATATTTTGAATATTATCATCAAATAATTCAAATGTTTTACAAGTTAAAAATGGTCTTATTCGTTTACCGCCAGAATTTAATAAATGAAAAGAAGCTTTAGATAAATTATCTGATTCAATAGTTATATTTGAAGCAATATAATTATTAAACAAATCAGCAAATTCTTTTAATTCATCAATAATATTCATGATAGATCATCTAATGCTTTTTTCCAATTAAATAATGGTCCACTAAGAACATATCTAGTATTTTGTAGTTTTTCAATAGTATCAGCACCTACAAGAAACATAGTAGATTTAAGAACATGATTAATCATAGTAATGAAATTATAAAGTGAATTTTTGGATATCAGAGCATGTTTAAGAAAAGGAGAAGCCATAGCACACATATTAGCTCCTAAAGCAATTGATTTAGCTACATCAAGACCATTACGTATTCCTCCAGAAGATATAACGGGCAGATCAACATTATTAATCACTTCTAGTAAACTAGCCGCAGTAGGTATACCCCAATCCCAAAACAGATCACCTAATTCATATTTCAACGAGTTTTTTTGTTGTCGAGCTCGAATTCCTTCAACTCCAGCCCAACTAGTACCACCAACACCAGCTACATCAATAGATTTAACACCTGCAAGTTTTAATCTAACAGCAACTTCTTTTGATATACCGGCACCTACTTCTTTAACAATAACGGGAACACTAAGTTTTTTACTAAATTCTTCAATTTTTAGTAGTACACCTTCATAATTATAATCTCCTTCAGGTTGGACAAGTTCTTGTAAAGGATTCAAATGAATTGTTAGAGCATTAGCTTTGATCATTTTAATGCAATTCTCAGCATCTTTTAGAGTTAGTTCTTTAGCTAATTGCGCTCCACCAATGTTTGCAATAAGAAATATAGATTTGGTAGATTCTCTAGCTATAGAATAAGTTTTTGCAAGGTCTTTTAGCAATAATCCAGCTCTTTGACTACCTAAACCCATTGGTATATTGAATTTTTCAGCTGCAAGAGATAGAACATGATTTATTTTTTTAGCTGTTTGAGAACCTCCAGTCATACTTCCAATAATTAAAGGCATAGAAAATTCTTTATCTAGAAATTTAGTTTTAGTATTTATTTTATTGAAATCAAGTTCAGGTAGAGCATTATGAATCAAATGAACATATTCAAGATATGTTGAAATAAGTTTCGATTCAACATTTTCTTTAGAAACAATATTAATTCCATCATCTTTTCTACTACTTATATCATTTTTACTCATTTCTTTCCCTCAATAATTGTTCCTTTAAAATTATTTCCTAATAAGGCTTTTACAACTCGATCAAATTTAAAGCCATTTACAAACGATACATCAATACCGTTTTTAGCTAGAATAATAGATTCTTGTAATTTAGTATTTATTCCACCTGTAACATCTATTTTATTCACATCGAATTTTTTCAATATTTTATTTTCAAAATTAAGTTTTGAAACTAGATTATCTGAATTAAAATCAGGATAATAGAATCCATCAACATTCATAAGGAACACCGCTCTTATAGGATTGATATTTACTCCTATCAATTTCATAATTTTATCTCCAGATAATATTTTATAACCATCTTTTGAGATAATTACATCACCAAAAGTAATTGGAGTAATACCTTGTTTTAGAGCGTACATCAAAGTATTTTTAGTATCATTAGTTAACTTGTCATTTACAAACATGTTAATAGGAGCCATTGGATAAGAAGGGACATTATATTTAATAAACGAATCAACAACAAAACTGTTTAGTTTATTCATATAATATTTAGTTAACATTACTCCGGTATTAGATAATGAAGAAGATCTATCAGATAACCCATATTTATTTGCGTAATAATGACCAAACGAACCTCCCCCATGAACTACAATCATAGGAGTAGATATTTGTTTGAATATTTTTATTAGACTATCAATAACTTTAAAATTAGCTTTAAGAGGTTTATCTTTGAAAGTTATTAGAGAACCTCCCAATTTAACTAATATTACATCTATTTTTTCCATAAATCTACACCTTTAACAGGTAATTTAACTAAAAAGGCATTATAACCTAGCTTTTTAACATTATTTATAATTTTATTAGAATATCTAGTAGGAGCTAAAGCTATTATTGCACCTCCACCTCCACTACCAGTAAGTTTAGCAGCTTGCGCTCCAAATCTAAGTAACATAGTTATCAAATAATCAAGTTTATTATTAGATACACCAACATAATTTAAAGCAGTTTGATGAAAATTCATAACTGAGCCAAGTGAATCATAATTTTGATTTTTAATACTTGAAGCTGCAAATTGTGAGAAAAGAGAAGAAGATTTAACTAGCAAATCAAATATCTTTGGATTTCTATTTTTAGTTTCATGAACTTTTTTAATCATACTATATGTATCAGATTGTATACCGCTTAATACTACAATGAATTCAAGTTTATTTATTTCTACATTAATTATATCTTTTCCTTTTTTAAAAAGAAACGCCCCACCTTTTATAGGCACAGTAATATCAATACCTGATGGATTACCATGTATAATTTTTTCAGATATCATAGAGAATTTAAATAATTCGTCATCATTTAGTACATGTCCAAGAGCAGTAGTTGCAGAATTAATAAGAGCAACGGATACTGAACCAGATGAACCTAGTCCAGACATATAAGGAATATCAGAATCAATAGTAATTTTTAAATTTCTA
>CAXETO010000057.1:0-5636 GCA_963999255.1 uncultured archaeon
AGTGCGTTGTTATCAGCCGCTACTAAAAAATCTGCTTTTATTGTTGCTATAAGAGTATTCTTATTGGCAATCCCAATTTCTGCTATTGGTTTGAAAATGGATCTAATGTTAACTATATCAATATTAGCTTTAATTACAATGACTGTTGGTAATATCGCAGCTTTAACACAAAAGAGTATTAAAAGACTTTTAGCTTATTCAAGTATTGCACATGCTGGTTATATATTAATTGGTCTAGCTGTAGGAACTCAAATTGGATTAGTTGGTTTACTTTATCATGTTTTTAATCATGGTATTATGACTTCTGCTGCTTTTATAGCTGTAGCAATAATACTTAAACAAGGACTTAAAGATGATGTTAAGGAACTTAACGGTCTCGGTAAAATTATGCCAGTTACCGCCGCGTTATTTACAATAATATTGTTAGCTCTTGCTGGTGTACCACCGCTTAATGGATTTTGGAGTAAATTTATATTATTCACTGCCGCGGTTGATTCTAATCTGGCATGGTTAGCAGTTGCTGGTGCATTAAATAGTGCTTTCAGTTTAGGTTATTATGGATGGTTTATCAAGAGATTTTATATTGATGACCCTGACTTAACTAATAAAACTAAAATTTATGAAAAATCTAGTTTTCTAATTCCTTTATTGATCGCAGTTATAATAATTGTGATTACTGGTCTCTTCCCATATATAATCTATGATTTCGCATTAAAAGCTGTTGTATCTCTATAAAATATAAATTTGCTAATGGTTTAAATTTATGTTATTATATTCTATTTAGTGTATTAATATGTCTGAAGAACAACAACAGCAACTACAATCATTTGCATATCAATTACGTCAAATGGAGGCGCAACTTAATGCAATTACTAGTCAAGAAAATTCTATCGCTAAAGTTATTATTGAGAGTAAAAATGCTATGGAATCACTACAACAATTTATTGAATCCAAAAAATCTAAAGATTCTGAATTTATATTACCTATTGGTGCCGGAGTTCTAATTAAAATTACTCAACCTGCTAGTGATACTAGTTTAATAAATGTCGGTTCTGATGTTCTAATTGAAAAAAATATGAGTGAAGTAATAAAAGATCTTGAATCAAGAATCAAAAATCTTGAAACTTCTATAGTGGAATTTCAAAAACAAAGATTCGCTTTGGAGAAACAAGTTACTATTGGTAGAAATCATCTAAACTCTATGTTACAAAATAATAACGTAAATCCTACTTAATTTACTGATTAGGTTAAATATTAATGTTTGATAAGTTAAAAAACGCAATAAATCATGTTGTATCTTCAACTTCTCAAAAAACTATAAAAGAAAAAGATCTAACTGATATTCTGTGGAAATTTGAACTTGATTTAATAGAAAATGAAGTGGCTCAAGACGTTGTTGATTCAATTATAGATAATATAAAAAATGATCTGTTGGGATCTAAAATTTCAAGATCTGTTAAAGCCTCTACTTTAATTCAAAACTCTATTGATAATAAAATTCAAACAATCTTTTCTAATGTAACTGATCTTGATCTTATTAAATCTATACGTGATAATAAAAAAACTGGAAATCCTTATTCTATAATCTTTGTTGGAATAAACGGTACTGGAAAAACTACTAGTGTTGCAAAAATTGCTAAAATGTTAATTGATAGTAATTTATCTGTAGTTATTGCTGCCGCTGATACGCATAGAGCTGGTGCTATAGAACAAATTGCTACTCATGCTAATAAACTCTCTATAAAACTCATTAGTCAAAATTATGGTGCTGATCCTGCTGCTGTTGCACGTGATGCAATCTTATATGCTACTTCACATAAAATAGATGTTGTTCTAATTGACACTGCTGGTAGAATTCAAATAAATAAGAATTTGATGGATGAAATTTCTAAAGTTATACGTGTTATTAAACCCAATTTGAAATTATTTGTAGGTGATGCTCTAGCAGGTAATGATACTATGTCTCAAGCAAACGAATTTATGAAAACAACTGATTTTGACGCTTTTATATTAAATAAAGTTGATGCAGATGTTAAAGGCGGAGTTAGTTTATCTCTTATTCATCTTACTAAAAAACCTCTTTTATTTATTGGAGTTGGACAAAACTATGAAGATTTTCTACACTTTGATTATAAATTATTTACGTCAAGATTGTTTAATGAATAAATAAATCTCATTTATATTTATAATTTCTATATACTCAATTTATATATATAGAATTAATACAAACATTATTATTATGTTAAAAAATAAACATCTATTATCTCTTAAAGATCTTTCTAAAGATGATATTCTTCAAATTTTAGACTTTGCTGATGTTCTTAAAAAAGAAAAACAAAATGGTGTGTATCGTAACAATCTATCTAACAAGTCTCTGGCTATTATACTAAATAAACCGTCAACTAGAACTAAAGTTAGTTTTGAATTAGCGATGTATGAACTTGGGGGACATGTTATTAATCTAAATTATAATGATTTACAATTATCTCGCAGTGAGACAATTGAAGATACTGCTAATGCACTCTCCTGTTATATTAATATAATTGTTGCAAGAACTAATCATTCTGATCTTATTCAATTATCTAATTCTTCTAAAGTACCTATTATCAATGGATTATCTGAATTATATCATCCTTGCCAAATTCTATCTGATCTACAAACAATTAGAGAATTTCAACCTAATTTCTCAAAAACAAAAATTACTTGGATTGGTGATGGTAACAATGTATGTAATAGTCTTATTCTAGGTTGTGCTAAACTTGGGATCTCAGTTACTATTTCATGTCCTAAAGGATATGAACCTGATTCTGAAGTACTGAATTACTCTAAAACAATAAGTCAAACTAATGATTCTAATATTGAAATTATTTATGATCCTAATAAAGCAGTTATTGATTCTACTGTAATTATGACTGATACATTTGTATCCATGGGTGATGAATCTGAAAAAGAAATAAGACTAAAATCCTTTTTACCAAAATATCAAGTTAATTCCAAACTATTGAAAAATGCTTCTGCTGATTATATATTTATGCATTGCTTACCTGCTCATCGTGATCATGAAGTTACTAACGATGTTATTGATGGTAAGCATTCAGTTGTTTGGCAAGAAGCAGAAAATCGTTTACATATACAAAAATCATTGTTATATCTTATTCTTAATGATCAATAGAACTTTTTAAGATAGTTTAAATTGCTTAAATAAATAAATATCTAAATCTACTATTTTTTTATCTATTATTTTTATCCCTTCAGATCTTAAAATCTCTATTTTTTCACTTATACCGTTTTTAGATGTATATCCACCAATTTCTCCATTACTTCTAATTACTCTATGACATGGTATGTTTACTCTGTCTGTATTTTTACTTAATATGTGACCTACAATTCTTACTAAATTCTTATTTCCTAAAGACTTTGCTATTTCCTTATATGTTGATATTTTACCCTTAGGAATTTGTTTTGTTAAATTGTATACTTCTAAAAAATTTCTATTCATTTTCCATTGTCATTTTATTTTTATATTTTTATAATATTTAAATTATGTTTATTCACTATTTCCATAATTCTTTGCTTTTCTTTTCCTAATCCTTTCCAATCAATTATAACATATTCAATTTTTTCTATAGTTTGTTTTATAATTGATTTATATATATCTTCATTAATATAAGGTAATGCATATTTTGGAACTATTGTTCCTATTGCATACTCACTTTCAATTAATATTTTTGTAAATTTCTGTGAATAATGCGGTCCACCTAAAGCAATAGCTATTTTTTTTGCAAACTTAAAATTATTTATACATTCTATTAGTGTCTCTCCTATTATTTTACCAGTTTTTTTATCTGTCCAATTTTTTATACTTGAACCCAACTCTAGAAATATCATTGGATTAGTTAAATTTGTAGGGCCATGATGTGTAGGCTCAGTTACTATTTCATAATCTATTATTTTGTTTTTTCTATTCCATAATTCTCTGATTAAGTTTTTATGTAGGCTCGGAAATGTGATTGCTATTTCATTTGGATTACCTCCAAATTTATTATCTGCTGAAAAATTACCTGTAAAATGAGCAGTTATTGCTGGAATCTTGTCTTTAGACATATGTTTAGAGAGAAATACATATGTTCTAACTTTGAAATAATTATCTAAATAATCTACTTCAATTAAATTATCTCTTAATATTGTTAATAATAAATCATCTTTTTTGTATAAACGCCCTTTCTCAAAACTTTCAATTTCTATAAAATTATTTGTGTCTATAATATTGTTTGCAATATTCATACTAGCTAAATCTTTCTCTGAAGCTACTATCAAAAATTTTCTCATTATCTCTAATAAAATTATTAAAAAGTTTTAAATCTTTCATGATTTTGAAAAGATTAAATACTTTGCATAATTTCTCAAAATATATTAGTGCTAAAAATTGAATATTAAATTATTTCTAAAGTCTATAATAAATACTCTGAAACTTTCACGAAAGTCAGATAAAACAGAATTTTTATTATATCTTAGATTAGTAGGTCTTGGGATTGGTGTGGTTGGTACAATCGGATTTATAATTCAATTTGCAGCTGCTTATATTAAAATGATGGGGTCGTAATAAATTGAATAATAATGTTTCAAATCAAGTTCAACGTGGTAGACTATTTGCAGTAAAAATTACTGCAGGTCAAGAAAAAACAGTAGCAACGTTTATCAATATTAGATTACAAATCCCAGAAAATAAAAATAAACCAGTATATTCAGTTCTAGTATTGGATGCGCTTAAAGGATATGTTTTTGTTGAAGCTGCTAATGCACATTCTGTTGGTGAAAGTGTATATGGATTTAAGCATGTTAAAAATCAAATTCCTGGTGTAATACAATTTTCTGACGTTGAAAAATTTCTTATTCCTAAATCGATCTTGTCTGAACTTGATCTTGATGATATAGTTGAAGTTGTTTCTGGACCTTTTAAAGGTATGAGAGCAAAAATAACTCGTGTTGAAAAAGAAAAATCTGAATTAACTATAGTATTACTTGAAGCACCATACACTTTACCAATTACTATTGATGTTAATTCTCTAAAATTAGTTGAAAAAAATTCTGCTTCTAAAAGCGCAGGATCTTCTGATTCTGAAAGCGAAGAGCCTTCTAATTCTAAAAGTGAGGAAGTAAATGGATAATATACAAACAATTCCTGCTTTAGTTGTAGCAGGTGAAGTTAATGCTGGTCCACCTCTAGGTCCTACTTTAGGTCCGCTGGGTGTAAATATAATGTCTATTGTTGATGCTATTAATGAAAAAACTAAAGACTATAAGGGCATGCGTGTCCCAGTTAAAATACATGTTAATACTGATAATAAAGAATTTGAGATAGAAGTAGGTTTACCTACAACTTCCGCCTTAATTTCTAAAGAATTGGGTGTAAGTAAAGGATCAGGTAAACCAAATGAAGAAATTATTGGAAATTTAACTTTAGATCAATTATTACAAATATCTAAGTCAAAAATTGATTCGTCATATGCTACTACTCTTAAATCTGTCGCAAAAGAGGTTATAGGTTCATGTGTAAGTATGGGTGTAAAAATCGAAGGTCTTAGTGCTAAAGATGCTATTAAAAAAGTTGATAGCGGTGATTGGGATGATAAGTT
>CAXETO010000058.1:0-5589 GCA_963999255.1 uncultured archaeon
AAAAAATGTGAATTAATTGACGGTGTAAAAATTTGGGAGTCAAAAAATTCATGGGTTTTAATAAGACCTTCAAATACGGAAAACATATTAAGATTATCAGTAGAATCACAAAATAAATCAGAAGCGGACAGATTAGCAGATATATATACAGATATGATAAATCAAATACAACAATAGTTTAATATAATTAAATAAAATAAATAAAATATATTTTGAAGAATAATTTAAAAGATATTACAAATTATATTAAAGTAAAAATTACAGAAGTCGGATTTGCAGACCCACAAGGATTACAGGGAGTATTAATATTAACAGCAAAAGATGGGAGAAACATTCCCATAACTGCGTTTTCAGGTGAAGTAGCACAACATATTAAGAGATTTATAAATGGAGATAGAACATCATTACCAACTATATATAAATTAGTAGAAGAATTAGCAGAATATAATTACATGCTACTTACAAAAATAGAGATTTATAATAAAGAGAGTGTATTAAGAGCTAACATACATTTTAAAATAAGAAATAAAGAAATAATATTAAAACATTATAGAGCATCTGACTCAATTGCATTAGCAGCATTTTATGATTCAGATATATTAGTAGATGAAATAATGTTAAAAAATTAGACATATAAGTAAGCAATATTATTTAGTTAACTCATCAAGAGAATCTACTAGAAAAGAGAATTTATTTAAAGTATTTTGAATTGGATCAGGTACAGTTATATCTACACCAGCGTCTTTTAATAGATCAACAGAATAGTTAGACCCTCCAGATTTAAGAAAATTTATGTAATTCTTTAGTGCTAATTCATCACCCTTAGAAATTTTATCAAATAAATAATAAGCACATGATATTCCAGTTGCATATTTATATACATAAAAACTAGAATAAAAATGAGGAATTCTGAGGCATTCATAATCTAATTCACTATCTAGAATAAATGAATTATGAAAATATTTTTCAAGAAGTAAGTGATAGATAGTTTTAATTAATTCAAGAGTAATAGGTTCATCTTTTATTACTTTACCATGAATTTGTTTCTCAAATTCTGCAAACATTGTTTGTCTATATAATGTACCTCTAATATTATCTATTTCTCGAGATATAAGATAAATTTTCATTTTATCATCTTTAGCTTGGGACATAAGATATTTTGTAAGACAAGCTTCATTAAAAGTAGAAGCAACTTCAGCAACAAAAATTGTATAATCAGAATAAGTATATGGTTGATATTCTCTGGAATAATAGGAATGTAATGAATGACCTAGTTCATGAATTAATGTATAGACACTATTAATATCGCTTGATACATAATTCATAAGAATGTATGGTTTAGAGTCATGACAACCAGAAGAATATGCGCCACTGCGTTTACCAATATTTTCATATTTATCCACCCAACCATCAATAGTTAATCCTTTTTTAACTATATCACAATATTCAATCCCAAGTAATTTAAGTGATTTTAAGATAAGTGAACTCGCATCATTAAAATTCATATTCCAATCTAAATCTTGGACTAAAGGAACAAAACAATCGTAGATATGAAGATCATCTATTTCAAGTATTTTTTTTCTAATTTGAAAATATTTGTATAGTGGCTCAAAATTTTTATTTACTGTATTAATAAGATTATCATATACAGCAATAGGAATATTATCCTCATGTAAAACTTTTTCAATTGTTGATTTATATCCACGAGTTTTAGAATAGAAGTAGTCTTTCTTAACATTATTAGAGAGTAATGAAGAATATGTATATTTATGATTCAGATATTTTGTATAATATTTTTTAAATATTTTTTGTCTAAATTTTCTATTATGATTTTGCAGTAAATTATTAAAATTTCCATGAGTTATTTCAATTATATTTCCATTAGGATCTTTGATTTTTTCAAAAATAACATCAGCGTTATCCAACATTGAAAACACTTCATTAGACGAACGAGCAATTTCACTAGATGCAGCTAATATTGATTCTTCTTTATCAGAAAGAATATATTTTTTAAGTCTAAAAATTTGTTTTAGATAAAAATTGTAGTGACTTAAACGTGAATCAGACATAAGTGATTTAATAAAATTATTTTTTAGAGACATCAATTCAGGAACAATAAAACTGGATTCTTTAGAAGAATTCACTAACATAGTAGTAATAGTTTGTAACATAGCCTGATAATGTGAATTAGTTTTATTTTCATCACTTTTTAGATGTGAATATGTAAATAGTTTTTCAAGACCTCGAGAATGATCCATGTGGAAGTCGATACATTTTTTAATTGAAATAACAGAATTTAGTGTATTTTTGAAATTCGAATAATTCGATATATTTTTTTTAAAAATTTTAAAATCTTTTTCCCATTGCGAATCATTATTATATAGATCGCTAGTATCCCATGTATCACTTGAATTTATTTCAGATCTAGATTTCATTTTATAATCAAAAACATATATAATTAATATTAGATTAATGTTTTTCTAAGATAATTAAATAAAACTAAATTAATTCCATCCTTTTTTAATATAATCAGATACACAATCCCAATAGTTAGTAGATATATTAGAAGTAAGATAAGTTTTATCAATATTATCAGCATAATATATTCCTTCATTTTTAGGAACGACTTGACCAATAATAGTAGTGTAAATATTTTGAGAATTAAGTAATTTTATTAAATCTTTAGTTTTATTTCTTTTAACAGTTATCAATAAAGTACCTTCACTAACTGTTTCTAAAGGATTAAGATTAAATAGCGAGCAAATTTTTTTTGTTTCATCTGAAATAGGAATAGATGATTTTTTAATATGAATGCCGTGATTCATAGCAATTGCAAGTTCATATAAAGCACCAGATACACCTCCTTCAGTTACATCATGCATGGATGTTACACCATTATTTCGAATTCCAATTGAAGTTGAAAGAAGAGAATCTTGATAAGTAGAACACATATAAACATATTTTTGAGCTTTTAAGAGTAAGTTAGACCCTAGTTTACGTTTTATTACATTAGGAAAGATATGTGATAAAATAGCAGTAGTTTCAATTCCAGCGCTTTTAGTAATTAGTATATTATCTCCAACATCAACCATATTAGGAGCAACATATTGATCTTTATCACCTATACCGATAAGAGTTCCAGAACCTATTATAGGATAATTACATCCATCATATCTACCAGTATGACCAGTTACTATAGATATATCTAGATTATTAAATTCATTAATCATATGATTCCAATATTTTTTAAAATAACTATCTTGAATTTCAGGCGGTAAATTGAAATTAATGGAAGCGTAAATTGGTTTAATTCCACTTGTCATTATATCAGAAGCTAATAGATGTACGGATAACCAAGCTGAATCTCTGATATTAAGTGAAGGTATAATAGAAATAGGGTCAGTAGCAATAACCATAATTTTATTATCATCAATTTTAATCACACCACTATCAAAACCGTATTTTGGACCAATAAGTAAATCAGATTTTGACTTAAGTTTAGAGAGAACAATATTTTCTAGAAAATCTTTATGTACTTTACCTAATTGTGGTAAACGTTTCATAATAATCAAATATAAAGAAACAAAAATAACTTAATATATTTTTTAAAAAAAAATTAGAAACAGAATAATAAATTATATAAAAAAGAGATCTATGATAATTTGTTCTTTTTAAAGAAATAAATTACTATTAGAGATATTATAAAAACAATCACAAAGAATAATAGTATATAATTTAAATTAGAAATAACATTAGATGGTTGATCAAATGAAGCAAATATAATTAGAGCGATATCAGCTTCATTTCTAAATTTTTCATCACCGTCAACATTCATAATTTTACCAGAAATTGATGTTGATGTATGATTAACATATTTTGGTAATTCAGAAATTTCACCCAATATTTTATTTGATTTTGGATAAGAAACTGTTTCACCAGAATCGTTAACATCAATAAAAGTTTGATCAATATTAATTAAACTTCTAATTGAATTTCCAGTAGAACCTGCAATATAGACAGAATCATAAAGAACATAAATAGCAGCACCTATATCTGGTCCAGTACCGCCCCAAGTTTTGGATTCAAGTAATTTACCATCAACATCGTATTTTAGAAATAATAAATCAAAACCTCCAGCTCCAAAACTATAAGTTTCTCCAGTCACATAAACATAATTATCAGCAGCTTTAATTTCTTTACCAAAATCCCATTTTTGACCACCCCAAGTTTCTTCCCAAATTAAATTTCCATCAAGATCAAGTTTTAATACAACAATATCACGAACATTATAATCATAATTTTCAGTTCTACCAGTTACATAAATAAAATCATTCTCAGAAACATCAAGCCATGAAAGAAATCAGGATACTGATCACCCCATGTTTTAGCCCATAAGAGATTTCCATATTGATCATATTTAATTAATAACGCATCTTCTTCACCTTCACCACGACTGGTTGTTCAACCTGCTACAAAAATAGAACCATCAGGCTCAACAATAACATCTTCAGCAACATCCAATGAATATCCGCCCCCCCCATGTTTTTTCAATTAATTTTTCATCATCTGCAACAACTAGTGGTATAGAATAAGATGAATAAATAATAATAAAAATTGGTAGTAAATAATATAATATTTTCATTAGATTAGTTCAATTCTAGATAATATCAATTTTAAGTTTTACGAATAGTCATATATATTCCAATTAAAACAAACATAATACCAAATAAATTATACAAAGTAAACACTTCACCAAGCAAAAACACACCAAATATTGTAGCAAAAACAGGAATCAAATAAGTAGAAGTAGACAAATTCACAACAGAACCCTTATTCAACAATTTATACCAGATAAAATAGCCAATGAATTTAACAAATACTATTGTAAATATTAGACATATTATAAGATCAGAAGAAAAAGAAAATTGAGATACATCATCAGTTAAAATGAACAATGGAAATAAAAAGACTCCACCAAAGAAGAGTTGTAACATAGAAATTAAATGTGTATTATCACCACTAGTTTCCCAAGTAGTCTTTTTAAAATACACACTTGCAACAGCCCAGAAACTACCTCCAAGCATAGCAAGACCAATACCAAGAAGTTCAGTGTTAAATCCACTAATATATGATAGTTTGGGGAAAGAAATAACAAAGATTCCAAAAAAACCAACAAGAACACCTATAATTTTCACTAGAGAAGTTTTCTCCTTAAGAAAAATAGCAGACAAAGGAACACTAACAAGAGGAAAAATGAAAAAAGAGATAGCAGTTTCAGAAGATGAGATAAATCTAAAAGCTTGAAACTCAAAACCATGAACTAAAGTAGTGCTAAATAATCCAAGAAGCATATATTTCCAAAGATGCTTACGAATAAGAAACCTAACATTAAACTTCAAACATAGAGGTATAAAACATGCTGCTCCAAGAAAAACTGTAACAACAGCTACAAAAAGTGGAGAAGTTGAAGTAACACTAATCTTTAGAGTAGTCCAATTTAACCCCCACATTACTGATAAGAGTATAACTAGTAAATATGATTTAATTGAGTCATTCAACGTATTCCATATAATATATTTATTTATAATT
>CAXETO010000059.1:0-5382 GCA_963999255.1 uncultured archaeon
ATTTCTTCTTTATTTTCTTTAATTTCTTGTTTAATAACTTCTATTCGTCTTTTATTTTTAGTTTGCCATCTTGTAGTTAACAAACCTTTTATTTCCATAATCATTAATTCATTGTTTAATTCATTTATGGTTGTTTTATATCCGATTTTATCTAATTCTTTTAATAATTCAATATCTGTTATAATATTATTTTCAATTAACTTCTCATAAATAATGTTTTTTATAGGATATTTCATAGCTAAACACAGTAATTATGTTTTATATATTATCGTATAATAATACTAGATTTTATAAACATTTTATTTATTTAGATTTAATATGATTGATTATAATAATATTGATATTACTTTTAATAATGAAAATAACAAAATTAAATTTCAAAAATTAATTCAAAGTATTAAAAAAATTGATGAAAAATTATCTAATGTGCTATTTAATAATGTTAATGTTAATTTAGTCACTATTACTTTTAATGATGTAATTATTGCACGTGATAATAATAACAATATTCATTATATAGATTCTGATGATATTAAATGGAATAATTTCAAATTATTGTTGAAAAAAAAACGAAATATTGAACATAATCTTATAAGTATTGTTTCTAATTCTGATTAATATAATCTTCTTTACTTTTTGGTTGATATTTTACTCATAGCAACTATATCCATTTGACTTATCTTATTATTTGCTTCCATTATTTCTTCTAACTCATTTACTTTTCCTTCCTCATCTGATATTATCAAATCTGCTATTAATGCTTCTAATCCAAAAGCTATTGGTTGACTATGATGTTTTATTATATTAATTTCAATATTCTCTATTTTATTTATTTCTTCTAATATTCCTTCTGCTTTCATTTTGGGGTCAGTTGGTAATATCTTTACTCTAAGTGCTAAAGATCCCATTTTAAATACATCCTTGTTTAAGGTCCTTCTTGTCCACAGTTAACACATCTATAAGGTCTAGAGAATTTTCTACATTTCTGACATCTTGTTATAATAATTTCTCCACATCCTGGACAATTAAATCTTACAGTTCTCTCTTTTGGACTTATAGGTTTATTACATGAAGTACATTCTGGTAATTCTAACATCTTAGACAATTTATTTGTATTATTATTCTAAAAAACTAGTATATGTTTCTTACTATTAATTTTTAATTAAATGTTTTAATTCAGAGCTAGCTATTATTTTGAACATTTTTAATATGTTTTTTAAACCTAAAACTTTAGTAAATATCAATGAATGAAAATCAAAATTACTTTCTTTTATAGTGTTAGTCATATCTATATTTTTTAATATATTAAATAATTGATTTATATCATCATTAGTAAAGTTCTGAAAAATTCTCCTAGCTAATAACATTTTTTTAAATTCAGATCCAAATATTTCTCTCCATTTATTCTCATAATTATTAATATTTGTTATTTCATTTTCTAAAAATTTTATTATTGCTTGTCCAGCTAGAATTCCACCCATTCCACCACTATATATTCCTCCGCCTGTTGTTGGTTTAGTTTGACCTGCGGCATCTCCAACAGTTATAATTGAATTATTAATAAATTTTTTTATGGGTCCAGATATTACTATTGGCGCTGCTATTTTCTTTGTTATCTGACCACCCTTATTACTAACAAATTTATCTAGAATATTGAATACATTGATTTTTTCTCCAGCCACTCCAATTTTTGCCGTATCTGAACTCATAGGTATTACCCATGTGAAAAAATTTGGTGTGTTATCTTGATTAAAATAAACTTCAATTGTATCTTTATTAAACCAATTTCCTTGAACTTCATATTTAGCCGCATGTAAAATATTTATGTTATCTATATTACTTGCTGAATTTACTCCTCTTGAATCTATTGCAAATTTACTTAAGTATTCTGTTTTATCACTGATTGTTTTTACATAATTTGCACTTTGTTGTATTGTGTTAACTTTTTCTCCAAGTTTTATTTCAGCTCCATATCTTGTTGCTGTTCTAGCTAATTCTGTGTCAAATTCACTTCTATCTAAAACTATTACTCCTTTATCTCTAGCATCAATTTTTATTTCTGAATTATTTGGTGAATATAAAATCGTATGTCTTATTTCATTTTGAATTAATTTATTTGTAGGACTAATTGATAATGACTTTAAAGCATTAATACTAATTAATCCATCACATTTCTCTGGCGTACCAATTTCATTATCATTTTCTAATATTCTTACATTTATATTATTTTTTGCTAATTCTCTTGCTGCTAATAAACCAGATACACTTCCACCAGCAATTATTACTTCTGAATCAATGTTTTTATTCAATATCAAGTTAAAACTTATTCATTAGTTATATTTTAATAATGTTATTATGAATCAAGAATATAAACAAGTAATAGCGGTAAGAACTGATATTAATATGAGTAAAGGTAAAATCGCAGTCCAGGTTGCACATGCATCTGTTTCTTGTTGTGATCTTGTTAAAAAAACTGATATTGATATGTTTGATTTATGGCAATTACAAGGTCAGCCAAAAATAGTAGTTAAAATTAATTCTAAAATTGATTTGTTTGAATTAAAAGAAAAGGCTGAATTTAATTCTCTACCTTTTTATATTGTTCAAGATAAAGGTTTAACTCAATTATCGCCTGGAACTATTACCTGTATAGCAATTGGTCCTTGTTTATCTAGTAAACTTGATTCTATTACTTCTAGTCTAAAATTATTATGAAACTATTTATCTTCTATTCTTGGAGCAAGATAAAATATTAATCTTCCATCTTCTGAATCTCCTAGTTTAATTTCAAATTTTATTGGCATTTTACTTGAGTATTCCATTAATATTGATTCTGCTCTTGTTCCTGCAGCTTTTACAATATTAGTCATATATTCAATACTATAAGTAGATTCACTTTCTTCTTTAACTTCAAGTTCTGTTATTTCATCATTGTTTTTCTCTAATTTTGCACTAGCAGTTCCACGATCACTTTTACCATGAAATTCTACTGTTGTACTATTTGATTTAATAGTAATATGATCTGCTATTATTGATATATCACTTAAAACATTTTCAAATGCAGATTCTTTAATATTAATCTTAGAATTTAAACTTAAATTAGGTATTGGCGTAGAACTAAGTGAAGATTCTACTAAATGTAATTTATATTCTTTACTATATCCATTTTGAATTTTAACAATTAATGTATTTTCATCTGATTTTGCAATTTCAATACTGTCGTTTGCACTTGCTCTCCTAATTAACTTTACAAAATCTTCTGTTCTTACACTAAATTGGAATTTCTCATCACTTGAATACTTTTCAAAAGAAGTACTTGGCCATGTTATATCTAAAAGAGCAATATGTGATGGGTCCATCGCTCTAAAATTTATTCCTTCTGGTGTAACATCAAATGTTGCTTCCTCAACTAAAGTTTGAATAGCTGTAGTTACTAATTTCCATTCATTTGAAGTTTTAGTTTTAGCTACAAAAGTCAATTTTTCTTACAATTTATATTATTTATTTATAATTATAAAAACTATTATTCTTTTAACTCAAAATCTATGAATATTGTCTCCATGTATGTTTACATTTCAAACAGCGAAAAAATTGTGTTGTAGGTTCATCGCCACTTCTAGTTTGTAACATCCACCAATATGCTTTTCTATTAGAACATTTTGGACAATTAATTTCAATAGTTGGCATATTTTTTTGGTCTGCTTTTTCAATAATATCTATCTGTTCTTTGTTCTCAATTATTGTTTTCTCTGGTTTGTCACTATCTGGTTTAGTTTTCCATCCGCATTTATAGCATTTTAAAACTAATTTTGTTTTATCATCTGTTTTTGCTAATTCATTTTGTAATGTTGATCCACATTTCTCACAAAATTTCATTTTTTAACACTATTTTTTTTTGTATTCAGATTTTAATTTTGCTGAAATCTTTATCGCGTTATCTATGCTTGAATCTAAAATATTGTTAATACTTGAATTTGAATTTATTAGTAGTTCATTTTTTTTTAACAATGGATGAATCTTTAGAGTACCTGCATTACTAGTTTTTTTATCTTTTAAAAGTTCATGATGCACTATATCTGATATAATATGATCTTCATCATCTATCTGTAATTTTACACTACCTTTTTTTTGTTCTTCTATATTAATCTTCATATCAAAGTTTTATCGATTTAATTGTTAATAAAAATTTTGATTTAGAGTCACTTTTTTAGTTTTTTTATATTATTTTGACATTTTTGGTAGGATAGTTCTACGAACGTTTTTACATTTGTTACATTTTACTATACTACTTTCATTATCTAATTCTACTATATCACTTCCACAATCTCCACATTCTGTTTTTAATATTCCTAAATCAGTTCCATTAAAATTTAAATAAATTTTTCCATTGTTAACTTTCAATATATTCGCTTTTAAGTAATCTCCTATAAATCCCAAATCCATTTTTATTATATGCTTATCTGTATCTCTATTTAATACTCCAGTGAAATATCTTGGAACTTTCTTTCCATTTATCTCTATTATTTCTATAAAATAGTTGTTGTTTCTAACATTTACAATTTTTCCTATTATTTCATCATTTATTTCTGGATATATTCTTCTATTATTAGTTGGTTCTACATTAATTACTCTGTTTTCTTCATCTATTTTTTTTGATCCATGAACAGTAGCTATAACATTACCATTGTATTCTATTGTGTTTTTTCCACTTTGATATTCTTCAATAATTGATAAATGATCTCCAGGTGATACAATCTTTGTCATTTTGTAATTTACTTAGTTTAAAATATGTTAATTAATCTTTATATTTTTATAACTTTCAAGATGTCGTTTTATTTTTTTTATTGTTCCTGAAGATATAATTGGTATAATTATTTCATTTTTTTTATTTATATTACTAAATATCTTGTATAATTCGTCTATGTATAAATTGTTAATTCTTATTATTGCTGTTTCATTGGTTTTAACATAAATCTTTAAACCAAATTTGAATCTTTCATCTCCATAGTCTGATTTTATTTTTTTTCTTATTTCTACTGCTAACTCTGATACTTCAGTATCTGTTCTAATTAATATGTAACGTTTTTTTTTCCTAATCAATTAATTGTTCTTAATATTCATAGATGTTGATAATATTTTATTATTTCTTTTATTGTTTTATCCTTGTAATGTTTTATTTTAATTCTTATTGCGTCTTTTTCTGAAGTTGTTATTATATTTGAAAATAATTTCTGTTTATCTATTCTTAAATAAAAATTGGATTTTTTATCTATGTGATTTTCTATATTATCTAATAAAAAGCTTTTTTCATTATGATCAATTTTGTTAATTATGTTTTTAATACATTTATCTACATTTTCATCATTTATTATGCTCTTAAAT
>CAXETO010000060.1:0-5309 GCA_963999255.1 uncultured archaeon
AATACCGTATCCTGAACATAATCAATCTCCACGTAATACATATGAATCTGCTATGGCCAAACAGTCACTTGGATTTACTACTCCTACATATCTGTTTAATACTTATGTAAGACAACATTTGTTACTTTATCCTGAAACTCCACTCGTAACTACAAAAACAACTTCAATACTTAATATTGATAAAAGACCAAGTGGTCAAAATTGTGTTGTAGCAGTATTATCTTATGAAGGATATAATATTGAAGACGCTATCATATTAAATAAATCTTCAATTGAAAGAGGTTTAATGCGATCTATGTTCTACAGATTATATGATGGAGATTCAAAACAATATCTTGGTGGAATGAAAGATAAATTTGAAATTCCTAATCCTGATGATAATATACGTGGATATCGTGGAGAAAAATTCTATAGATTACTTGAAGAAGATGGAATAATTTCTGCTGAATCTAAAGTTACTGGTGGAGATGTTATAATCGGACGTTCTAGTCCTCCAAGATTTATTGAAGAATATAAAGAATTTGAAGTTAAAGGACCATATAGAAGAGATACTTCTGTATCCATTAGACCATCTGAATCTGGAGTTGTTGATAATGTATTCTTAACACAGAATAAAGAAGGTGAACGAATGTATAAGATACGTGTAAGAGATATGAGGATTCCTGAAATCGGAGATAAATATGCTTCAAGGCATGGTCAAAAAGGCATTGTAGGTCTAGTAGTACCATCTGAAGATATGCCTTATTCTGCTGAAGGAGTAATTCCTGATGTTATTATAAATCCTCATGCTTTCCCTTCTAGAATGACAGTAGGTCAATTCCTTGAATCTATTTCTGGGAAAGTTGCTGCTTTTAGTGGTAATCATGTTGATGGTACACCTTTTAATGATGCTGATAAACAATCTATTGGTGATATGCTAACTCAATATGGATTCCAATCAGATGGTAAAGAAGTTCTATATGATGGTAAAACTGGTAAAAAATTCAAGACTGATGTTTTCATGGGAGTAGTTTTCTATCAAAAATTACATCATATGGTTGCTGATAAAATACATGCTCGGGCTCGAGGACAAGTTCAAATGTTAACTAAACAACCAACTGAAGGTAGAGCTAGAGGTGGTGGATTGAGATTTGGAGAAATGGAAAGGGATTGTTTAATATCTTATGGTGCTTCTATGGTTCTTAAAGATAGATTGTTAGATGAATCTGATAAGGCTGAGTTACATATATGTGAAAAATGTGGTCTAGTTGCATATCATGATCTTATGCAACGAAAATACATATGTAGATTATGTGGTGATGCTTCCAAAATTTCTATAATTGTAGTTGCTTATGCTTTTAAATTGTTAATACAAGAAATGTTAAGTCTTAATATAGCCGCTCGAATTCGAATTAAAGATAAAGTGTAAATGTTATTCTATGTCTGAACATAATATAAAACTCATTAAACTGATTAATTTCAGTACTCTTTCTCCTAATGAAATTCGTAAATATTCTGTTGTTGAAGTAACGGCTCCTGAAACCTATGATGAGGATGGACTAGCAGTACAAGGTGGGTTAATGGATAGTAGGCTTGGAACCCTTGAACCAGGTCAAAAATGTGGTACCTGTGGTCATCCTGCATTAAGATGTCCAGGACATTTCGGTCATGTTGAATTAGCTGAACCTGTTTTACATATTGCTTTTATTGAAGAAATCTATAAATTATTGCTATTAACTTGTAAACATTGTTCTAAATTACTAATTACTCAAGATAAATTCGATGAATATACTAAAATTATTGATGCTTCACCTAAAACTCCTACTATTTATGATAGATGCAAAAAAGAAATAATTGCACTTGCAAAGAAAACTACTATCTGTCCACATTGTGATAAACCAAAATTGGCTATTGATTATACTAAACCAACTACTTTTCATGAAATTACTGAAAGTGGTGGGGCAAATAGATTATTGCCTGCTGCTATTAGAGATAGACTAGAAAAAGTATCTGATGAATCTCTAACACTTGTAGGTTATGACATTGAATCTACTAGACCTGAATGGTTTGTTCTAAATGTTTTACCTATACCTCCATTAGTTGTCCGTCCATCAATAACTCTTGAATCTGGTATTAGATCTGAAGATGATTTAACTCATAAAATAGTTGATGTTCTAAGAGTTAATCAAAGGGTTAGAGAAAGTAAAGAATCTGGTACTCCTCCACTTATTGTACAAGATCTTGTTGATTTATTACAATATCATGTTACAACTTTTTTTGATAATGAAGTAACTGGATTACCTCAAGCCCATCATAGATCTGGAAGACCTCTTAAAACCTTGAGTCAAAGACTTAAAGGTAAAGAAGGTAGATTTAGAGGTAGTTTATCTGGTAAAAGAGTAGATTTTTCTAGTAGAACTGTTATCTCTCCAGATCCTAGTCTTGATATATCTGATGTCGGAGTTCCACTTGAAGTAGCTAAAAAACTTACAATTCCTGAGAAAGTTACAGAATGGAATATTGAAGGAATTAAAAAATTAATTATTAATGGACCATTTACGCATCCTGGAGCCAATTATATAATAAGACCTGATGGTGTAAAAATTAGATTAGACTTTGTAACAGATAAACAAAGTATTGTAGATACTTTACAACCTGAATTTGTTGTTGAACGTCATATATCTAATGGTGATATTGCAATATTTAATAGACAACCTTCTTTACACCGTATGTCTGTAATGTCTCATACTATCAAAGTTCTTCCCTATAGAACGTTTAGATTACATCCTGCGGTTTGTCCTCCATATAACGCTGATTTTGATGGCGATGAAATGAATTTACATATACCTCAAAGTGAAGAAGCACGAGCTGAAGCAAAAATCTTAATGTCAGTTCATGATCAAATTCTTTCTCCTAGATATGGTGGTCCTATAATAGGTGGGATACGTGATTATCTTACTGCTGCTTATCTCTTAACTAGTGAAAACACTTTATTAACTAAAGAAGAATTTACAAATCTAGCATTAATTGGTAAATATAATGGTAAATTACCTGAACCATTTGTTAAAGCTCCAGTTCCTATGTATAAAGGAATTCAACTTCTATCTCTCTTCATTCCTGATAACTTTAATTACGTTCTTACCTCAAAGTGGAGCAAAGGGCTTAAAAAAATCAAATATGATGACGTTGTTATTAAAGATGGAATCATTGTATCAGGTATTATAGATAAAGCTTCAATTGGAGCAGAAGAACCCAATACCATCTTGCATAGAATTGCAAAAGATTATGGAACAAATCACTCTAGAGTATTTCTTAATTCTCTTCTTTCAATTCTAAAAACCTATATTACTAATTATGGATTTACTTTTGGATATAATGATCTACTTCTTGATTCTCCCTCTATTAAACTAGTTAATAATAGTATAATGAAAGCTTATAGTAATGTTAATGATATGATTAACAGTTATAAAAAGGAAACTCTTCAATTAACTAGAGGTCTTTCTGCTGCTGATACATTAGAATTATTAATTAATCAAGAATTAGCAAAAGCTAGAGATGAAGTTGGAAAAATAGCTGATAAAGCATTTTCAGAAACAAATTCTGGTGTTATAATGGCCAGAACTGGCGCTCGAGGTTCTAATCTTAATCTAGGTCAAATGACTGCTGCGTTAGGTCAACAATCAGTAAGAGGAAAACGAATATTGAAAGGTTATACTAGAAGAGCACTTTCTCATTATCCTATTGAAGATTTATCTCCTGACGCAAAAGGTTTTGTAAAATCTAATTATCGTGATGGACTTAATCCAACTGAATTCTTCTTTCATTCCATGGGTGGAAGAGAAGGTCTAGTAGATACTGCAGTTAGAACCCAACAGAGCGGATATATGCAAAGAAGACTAGTTAATGCATTGGAACATCTTAAAATTGAATACGATGCTACAGTTAGAGATCCATATCATAAAATTATTCAATTTGTTTATGGTGAAGATGGAATAGACCCTGCTAAAAGTGATCATGGAGCTTCAGTTAATGTCGAACGACTAGTTCAACTTGAACAATTATTACATAAATCTGTAAAACGATTATCTGAATCACAAATTGAAAAAATATTAAGTAAATATTCTTCTAATATTAATCCTAAAATTCTTCAAGACCTTAAAAATTCCCTTAAAACACATAATAAATTATCTCCTGTGTCTGCTGAGAATATATGTAAATCTGTAATTCAGTTAGTGGAAAATGCTACTGTTGAACCAGGTGAAGCTATTGGTATGATTGCTGCACAATCAATTGGTGAACCTGGAACTCAAATGACCTTAAGAACATTTCACTTTGCTGGAGTTAAAGAACGAGATGTTACTCTTGGATTACCTAGATTAATGGAATTAGTTGACGCAAGAAAACAACCTAAAACGCCTAGTATGGATGTCTATGTTCTACCAAAATTCTCTAAATCTAATTCTAAAACAGTAAAAATAGCTCAAGAAATATTACTTACTCAAGTCTCACATTTAATAGAATCAATTGAAGTTGACTATGAAAAGAATGATATGATAATTAATCTGTCTAACGAACTTCTTGAAAAACGTAATTGTACTATTGATGAGGTTGCTGAGGCTCTTATTAGCACTAAAAGAACTATTACGACAAAAGAATCTTCTAATAAAATAATTATTAATGCTGAAATTACTAATATTCAAACTGCATATGTTCTTAAAACTAAAGTCTTATCCACTAAAGTTAAAGGAATTCCAGAAATACAAAGAATTACTGTTGTAAAAGAAGATGATGAATGGTTAATTCAGACTACTGGTTCTAACTTGGCTAAAGTTCTTGATATTCCTGGTGTTGCTGGTGATCGTACTACCACAAATAATATCTTTGAAATTTATAGTACTCTAGGAATTGAAGCTACTAGAAAAGCACTAATTAATGAAATTTTGCTTACATTAGATGAACAAGGTCTAGAAGTAGATATTAGACATATATCTCTAGTTGCTGATTTAATGACTTCTACTGGAATAATTAAACAAATTGGTAGACATGGTATTGCTGGAACAAAATCTAGTGTTCTTGCAAGAGCTGCCTTCGAAATTACTGTTCCAACCTTAGCTCATGCTTCTATTAAGGGTAAACGAGAACAAGAATTGTTACGTGGTGTTACTGAAAATGTTATTGTAGGTCTTACAGTACCTATTGGTACTGGTATGGTAGACCTTTATATGAGGAGATAAATTTGGAATTCAATAAAGAATTTTCTAAAACATTACAAGATATTATTTCAACGCAAAAATGTATTATAGGATCTAAAAAAACTTTAAATGAAATTA
>CAXETO010000061.1:0-5202 GCA_963999255.1 uncultured archaeon
TTGGTGCTACAAATAAGCCTTGGTCTTTAGATAATGCTTTTCTACGACGATTTCAAAAGCGAGTTTATGTTCAATTACCAAGTTTAGAATCTCGAATTCATATGTTGAAACAGCATACTTCTTCTTTGAAAACTCATGATAATATTAAATTTCTAGATTTAGCAAAATTACTTGATGGTTATTCTGGAAGTGATATTAGAGATGTATGTCAGGGTGTTCAACTTCGTGTAGTTTCTGAATTATTTGATAATATAAATGATAATGATATTACTTCCTCTCCTAGAAATATAACAATGAATGATTTCAAAGAGATATTAAAATCTAGAATGCCTACTGTTTCAACTAGTATGTTAGCAGCATATATAAAATGGACTGAAAGTTATAAAGCTCTTTAAGGCGTTAATCTGTTTGGGTCTCTAGGAAATAATACTACTTCTCTTATATTATCTGTTCCTGTTATTATCATTAAAAATCTATCTAGACCAAAACCCCATCCAGAATGAGGTGGCATTCCCCAATTAAACGTGTTTATATGATTTTTAAATGAATTAATATCTAATTTATTTTTTTTTAATTTACTTATTAACTCATCTTTTTTATGAATTCTCATTCCACCAGAACATAATTCCATTTTTCCATATTGTAAATCAAAACCAGTAGATATTTGTGTTGAATTATCTTTAGATTTAATATAAAACGGTTTTAAGTTATTTGGCCAATCGACTATGAAATAATATTCTTTATTTGTTTTACCAATTAAACTTAAGGCACTGTCAGTTAAATCGTCTCCAAACTCTATTTTTAATCCAGTATCTTTGAGTTTATTTATTACATCTTCATAAGATATTTTCTTAAAAAGTGTTTTAGGGATTTTTATTTCCCTTTCTAGAATATTTAATTCTTTTGAATATTCAATATTTAATTTTTTAATTATTACATTAATCATTTTCTCTAAAATAGTCATTACATCATCTTGATTCATAAATGCTGATTCAATATCCACTGATGTAAATTCACTTATATGTCTAGTTGTATTACTTTTTTCTGCTCTAAAATAATCTGCAATTTCAAATACTCGTTCAAGTGAAAGAGTTAATTGCTCTTTATATAACTGAGGACTTTGTGATAAATATGCATTTCTCCCAAAATAGTTTAACTTAAATAAATTAGCTCCTCCTTCTACTGCCTGACCAATAATTTTAGTTGTATTTATTTCTATAAAACCTTCATCAATAAGATATTCTCTAATATATTTACATATTCCATGACGTATTTTAAATATAGATGAAACTTTTGGATTTCGAACATCTAATGCTCTTGCATCTATTCTAATATCTGTAGAAGATATGATTCTACCTGTTGGATCTATAGGTAATGGATGATTTGCCTCAGAAACAATTTCTATATCTTCTCCATCTATTTCAAAATTAAAATCTCTAGCATTACTTGATTTTAATTTACCTTGAACATAAATAATACTTTGTCTTGGTATCTTTTCAATTAATTCAAATTTATCATGAGATTTTCTAAAAATAACTTGAGTAATTTCGGTGTAGTCTCTAATTGTTATAAATATTATTGATCCCATTTTTCTTATATCTTCTATCCATCCTGCTATAACTATCTTCTTGTTTAAATCACTTGGATTTAACTCACTAATTAAATGTGTTCTTTTCATATTAAATTCATTTTTTTTCAAATTCTACAATTAAATTAATTTTTTTTAATTTTGATATAATGTCTTTTATTTCATCTATTTTAATAGATAATTCTCTTGGTTTCTTTCCTGTTAATATTACTTTCATAACTTCTGATCCGCCAGGTAACCAAATTATATTTATTGTTAAAATTTTTATCGGTTTAAATAATTCTTCTATTAATTTTCTTGTTGATAAGTCACCTTCTATTGACCAAATTTTCTTATCTAATTCTTGACTAATTTTTTTATTAAACAAATGTATGTTATTATTAAAATTTGCACTTAATCCGTTAAAAATTAATATCATATATTCATTTATTTCTATAACTTTTTTAAATTCTAATTTGTTTAATTCTGGAATTTTATTTACTAGTTTAGTTAAACTTATTGATACTTCTACATCTCCCTTTGTTAGACTACCATTTTTAACTTTATTTTCACAAGTACCGCATAATATTCCGGATTTAGCATCAAATGAACAAATAGGAGTTTTCAACTAGACAAATATTATTCTATTAACTAATTAAAAACTTTTATTGTTTTATTTTTAAAACTTATTATTTTTAAATAACTTCTTAAAATCTACTCTTGGATTTCTTTTTTTCACTCTCTCATTTAACGCATGTGTTACTATTGGTAATGCTATTGTTGCATCACAATAACACTGAGCGAATTCTCCAGATGACAAAATTTTTCCCCAACTTATCGCCTCATCGAATGTGCATCCTGATAATCCTCCCCATTGTGGTGAATCTGTTGAAATTTGTATTGCGTATTTATGGGGATAATATGATTCATCTGTAGTTGAATGTTTATTTCCTTTTCTATTTGGTATATCTTTTTTATTATATTGTAGGGGTGATGAAACTGCTAAAAGCTGTATAAAATCTTTTGGCACTCCTCCTCCAATATATATTACTCCAACTTCTTTTATTTTCTCTGCTAGACCCATAAATTCACTAAAATCTTTTACTTGATCTATTATTATGTTAAAATTTTTATTTTTGCATATTAAAGTTGCGTCTCCATATGGACTGTCTACTATGGCTGGACAATATATGGGAACGTTATTTTTAGCAGCTGTAGCTACAATACTATCTATATTCTTTTTGTTTAACCATTTTCCAAATTCAAATAAAAATTCTCTTGTATTATAATTATATTCTGTTTTTAAAGTTAATATAAATTCTGATATTAATTCTATCATTTCCAAATAATCTGATTCTTTTCCATATACGTCATAATATCTGTTTAAATTTTGTTTTAGTAATTCTTTATCATCAATTTTATTATTTTCTTGTATGTATGAATTTCCCATAGCTTCTACAATATCTTCTGAAATATTTGCTCCTGTAGGTACTAATATGTCTATGAAATGATTTTCAATTAACCAGTTAATTATCTTCCATTGTCCAGTAGTACTTAATGATCCAGAATACCCCATTATTATTGTAACATCTTTATCATTAATCATATGCTCCCAGATATCAACTATTTGAGATAATTTTTTTCCTTGAAATCCTGTCATAGACATTGCTTTTAATAATTCTGAAATTTTTTTGTTAGTAACTTCTATTGATTTAATTTTTTTTTCATTATTATTTATCATATATTCTCAAATTTAACTTATCTAAATATTAAAATTTTACATAATATTTTATTTCAATAATGTTATTTCATTTCTTTTTTTTTGATTTTTTAATTATAGTTTTTCCGTCGCTATTTCCATCGTTTCTATGATTTTTTTTTATCCAAATTGCAATTTGTTTTAAAGAATCACTTGGTGTAACATCTACTATAGGTATTTCTAGATTATCAATTGAAATTGATTGTTTATATTCTCTCTCAGCTGCATATGCTACTATTACCCAAAATTCTTCTTTATTATCTATTCGTTTTGATTGATTGTTATAAAAATTTAATTCATAAATAGGATCTGGAACCATTCTAAAAAGAACTCCTTCTGCCCATGATAGAAAAGTTGGTTTTTTTGAATTAATAGTGTTTTTTAATGATTCTGCTAATGTTGTCGGATTGTTATAAAATACACATTCAGTTATTATTACTTTTTTTAGTGGATTATATTCAATATCTACCAATATACATTATTTATTATTGATATCTTAATTATATTCTTATCTCTTTCTCTGTTAACTATATATTGTTATATAATTATTATATCCTAATAATATATAATGAAATTAGCTATTGATACTGGTGGAACATTTACTGACATCATTTTTATGAAAGATGATAATAAAATTAATGTGAAAAAACTACCTTCTACACCTGATGATTATTCTAAGGCTATTTTAACTGGAATAAAAGATGTTAACTCTACTATGTCTAACATCTCATTTTTTATTCATGGAACTACTGTTGCAACAAACGCAATACTACAAAAAAATGGTGCTAATACTGCTCTAATTTGTACTGAGGGTTTTAAAGATCTACTTGATATTAAAAGAGGTAATAGATCTGGATTTGGTATGTTAAGGGCTGATTGGGTGCCTTCGCCACCTATAATTCCTAGAAGAAACAGATTATCTGTTAATGAACGAATTTCATACGATGGTAAAATTCTTACTCCTGTAAATAAAAATGAAATTTATAATCTTGTAACTACTCTTAAAGAACGTAAAATTGAATCTGTTGTAATTTCTTTATTAAATTCTTATATAAATCCAATAAATGAACAAGAAATAAAAAATATTATTAATGATAAATATCCTGAAATTTTTGTATGCTCTTCTTCTGATTTAATCCCTCTTATTAGAGAATTTGAAAGAACATCTACTGTTGTAGCAAATGGTTATGTCGGTCCTTTAATGAACCAATATATCACTAAGTTAGAAAATGCTTGTTCAGAATTACAATTTAATGGTGATTTTTCAATTATGTTAAGTCATGGTGGTATTGTATCTTCTAGTTCTGCTAAAACTGTTCCTATTAGAACAGTTATGTCTGGACCTGCCGCTGGTGTTATAGCCTCACAAATTATTGGAAATTCCATTGGTCTTAATAATATTATGTCTTTTGATATGGGTGGAACAAGTACTGATGTTTCGCTAATTTCTGATAATAATATACAAACTATAGATGAATCATATATTGAATTTGGTGTACCAATATTATTCCCTAGTCTTCTAGTTGAAACAATTGGAGCTGGTGGTGGTACAATATCTTGGTTAGATAAATTTGGTAATTTAAAAAGCGGTCCACAGAGTTCTGGTTCTTATCCTGGACCTGCATGTTATGGTAATGGTGGAAAATCTCCAACAGTTACTGATGCTCATGTTCTATTAGGTAGAATAGATCCTAAAATGTTCTTATCTGGAACTAAAATATTGGATTCACAATTATCTAAAAATGTTATTAAAACTCTTTCTGATGATTTTGGAACTGATATTATTGAAACTTCTTTTGGAATTATTAAAGTTACAGACAGTAATATGGAAAAAACAATGAGGAAAATATCTACTGAAAGAGGTTATGATCCAAGA
>CAXETO010000062.1:0-5179 GCA_963999255.1 uncultured archaeon
CAAATTATAAAACTTTTAGATCCTAATAAAGCTAAATCTGAAATACTAAAAAATAAAAAGAAATTATTAAAATATGCTAATGATCAAGATCCTATACTTTTATCTCTTGGTGGAGGAGCGCAAGATATAGAAGTTAATGTAATTAAAACTAATTCTGAAATAATTCTGGTTGTTCATCTAATTGTTAACTGTCTAGATGCTATGGGTGCTAATGCAATAAATACTATGTCTGAATCTATTGCTCCTCTTCTTGAAAAAATTTCTAATGGTAAAGTTCTACTTAGAATTATATCAAATCTAGCTGTTAAAAGACTTGTTAGATCAAACGCTATTTTTGATAAAGATAGTGTTGGAGGAGAAAAAATAGTTGACTTGATTATTAAAGCCTATGAATTTGCTGATTCTGATCCATATAGATGCGCTACTCATAATAAAGGAATAATGAATGGTATTACTTCTGTTGCATTAGCTACTGGTCAAGACACTCGTGCTATTGAAGCTGGAGCGCATAGTTACGCATCATTTCACGGTCAATATAAATCTCTTACTAAATGGGAAAAAAACACTGATGGTAATCTGGTTGGAACTATTGAACTACCATTAGCTGTTGGTTTAATTGGTGGTGCTACTGCAGTTCATCCAATTGCTAAAGCTTGTCTTAATATACTCGGAATTAATAATGTTACTGATTTGTCTGCAATTCTTGCTTCTGTAGGATTAGCCCAAAATCTTGGTGCGTTACGTGCTCTTGTATCTGAAGGAATTCAAAAAGGTCATATGAAATTACATGCAAGAAATCTTGCTGTATCTGCTGGTGCTACTGGAGAACTTATTGATAAAGTTGCAAATCACATGATTAAAAATAGTTCTGTTAGATTTGATATTGCTAAATCACTTATATCAAAATTAAAAAAATAGTTATTATAAAAAATATTATATAAATCCTATTCGAATTCATAACTAATAATGAATGATGATAAAGAATTAGAATTAATTAAAGCAAGAAAACTTCGTGAATTAAGAAAAAAATTAACAGAAAAACCTGTTGAAAGTAATCCTGATCGTGATTTAGTTATATCAAGATTATATGACCGAGGTATAGAAGTTTTAACTTTAGCTGAGAATAAATATCCTAATCAGATTAATTCTATACTTAAAGAAATAGCTAACTTACTACGTACTAACTCTCTTTCTGGTAATATTTCAGGTGGTGATCTATTATGGGTTCTCAAAAGAGTAGGAATGCCTGTTGATATTAAAACATCCATCTCAATATCAAAAGATGGTAAACTAATGTCTCTAACTGATAAGATAAAATATGATTCTGATTAATAATTAATTCATAGTATATTCTGTTTATTTCTTTTAATATGATGATATAATTCTATTTAATTAACCCTTTACTACGCCTATTGGAGTTAATCTTACTACTTTTGTCCCAATTCCAATTTTATCTGAAACATCAACTACTATATCCACATCTTTATATGCGCCAGGTGCTTCTTCAGATATTCCTCTCCAGCTTGCTGATTCTATTAATATTCCTTTTTGATTTAATTTATATTTTACAATTTCTGCTGGGTAATCTTTTCTAGCCCTAGATCTAGACATCATTCTCCCAGCTCCATGTGCTGTTGATCCAAAACTTAAATCCATTGCTTTTTCGCTTCCCAATAATACCCAACTTGCTGTGCCCATACTTCCTGGAATTAAAACAGGTTGTCCATATTCTCTATAAGAAGATGGTATTGATTCGTTTCCTGGTGGAAAAGATCTTGTTGCACCTTTTCTGTGAACCATTACTTCTGTATTCTCATCATTTATTCTATGTTTTTCTAATTTTGCTATATTATGTGCTACATCATATACTAAATTCATTTCTAAATCAGATTCACTATAATCTAATACTTTTTCAAATGATTGTCTGATCCAATGAGTAATCATTTGTCTATTACTCCATGCAAAATTTAAAGCGCATTTCATGGCATCCAGATAATTTTGCGCTTCTTCTGAATTATTTGGTGCAGATGCTAATTCTCTATCTGGTAATTTAATATTGTATTTATTCATTGCAGTTTCAACTATTTTCAAATAATCACTGCAGACTTGATATCCAAATCCTCTTGATCCAGTATGTATTAATATTACTATCTGATCTAGTTCATCTATTCTAAATTTTTTTGCAGCGTCTTTATCTACAATTTGGTTTACAGTTTGAATTTCTAAAAAATGATTTCCAGAACCTAAACTTCCTAATTGAGGTGCTCCTCTTTTCTTCGCTAAATCACTTACTTTTGTTGGATTAGCGCCTTCTATATTGCCATTCTCTTCACAATATTCCATATCTTCTTCCCAACCATAACCATTTTCTACCGCCCATTTTACACCTTTTACTAAAACTTCTTCTAATTGTCCTTGTTTTAAATGTAATTTTCCTTTACTTCCCAGTCCACTAGGCACTTGATTATATAATTCTTTTAATAATTCTTTTAATTTCGGTTTAATTTCTTTTTTATTTATATTTGTTCTTATAAGTCTAACTCCACAATTTATATCATATCCTACACCACCAGGTGATACTACTCCTAATTTTGTATCTGTTGCAGCAACGCCTCCAATTGGAAATCCATATCCCTCATGTCCATCTGGTAAGACTAATACATTTTTCTGTACACCTGGTAAATGTGCTACATTAATTGCTTGATCAATAGTTCTATCAGTTAACATCTTGGAAATTAAAATTTCATTCGCGTAAATAATTACTGGTACTAACATTCCTTTTTTTGATTCTATTTCAACTTTGTATTCAATATCTGAAATTTTTTTTATTGGTACACCATTTCTAGTAAACAAATTTAATTTTTCACTCATTAATTATATTTATTCGTTTCATTATTCTTTATAATCTTTCGTATAATATTTTGTGTTCCACTGCTATATTGCGCTGCTTTTTTAGGCTCATTCGCTATATCTTTATTCATCCCTGAAGTAATTGCAGCTTCTCTTAGTATTTTTTTTCTTATTAATTCTTTCTGAGTGATTTTAAATTCTAATGGAATTCCAATTGAATAATCTACTAAATTTATTGATGAGTAAGGCATAACTAAATAACTAAAAGGGGATACTGATTTCTCATCTCTTGGAAAATTATTTCTATAAGCATATCTTATGTCATTGTATAACATCTTATTTACATGTTCTTTACCCTTCTCTAGAGAAATTAAATACTTCGAATAACCTCCAAATAATTCATCTGCTAATTGACCTACAAATAATCCTCCTAGTTTTAATTTATTAACTCTTTTAGCTGATAGAAACATAATAGTAGCTATTGATAAATTCATTAATTGATTATCTTCAATTAAATATTCTATTGTTGGTAATATTTTCCTAATATATTCTTCATCAATTGTTATATGTTCAATTTCTAAATCTAATTTGCTTGCTGCTTTATCTGTAATTCTCTCATCTCTTGAATTCTTTTTATGTACTGATATCAATTTTACTTCAACATATTTTGAAGCTAAATAAGCTAACAATGAACTATCTAGTCCTCCTGAAAACCCTACTCCAATCTTTTTCATTCCATTTACACGTTTTTCTATTGATTCATTTAAAATATCTATGATCTTCTTAGCATGATTATCTGTTCTAGAAATAATATTTCTATTTATTTCTCTGAATGTATTATATTTTATAGAATTATGTTTTATTCTATAAATACTGCCAGGATAAACTTCCTGAATTATTTTTATTCCTATAACTTCTAATGCTTTTTTTTCTGTAGCTACTGCAGTTATCTTATTTGATTTTCCTATGTATAATGGTTTTGTACCTAATGGGTCTCTTATTACTATTAATTCATTATTGTTAATAGATATTATATTATAATTTGAATCAATTTCTTTTAATATATATCCTAATTCCTTTAATTTATCTGAATTTATGAAATCAATAATTCTATTAGTTAATTCATTATTTTCATGTGAATAAATTTTTCCATGTATAACTATGTTATTTCTAGATTGTTGTTCAGTATCGTTAGTTATACAACACCCTATTGATATTTTAGAATTAGCTTCTTCTAAATAATCTTCTACCTCTAATATTTCTTTATTATTGATTATTGAAAATTGTTTCCATGCTCTATGACTCATTTTTTCTAAACTTTTAATCAATTCTTTTTTTAGATCTACTTCTCCAATCATACCTATGAATCCGTTTGTTTCTAAAAATTTGGACATGTGTTAATTAAAACTATACACATAATTTAATAATATTTTGTTTCATTTATTATACTATCTGCTATCTTTTTTCCTATTTTAGGTATATTTGATAATTTTTTGTAAGCTGATCTGTTTATTTTATTTATATCTGTGAATCCATGTTTATATAATTCTCTCGCTCGAATTCTACCTATTAATTTTAATTTTGTTAAAGATAATAATTCTGATTTAATTCCATATTTCATTCTTTGTTTTACTTCATTAATTTTCTGTATTTCTTCAAATTTACCAAATAATTTTGTTATTTCACTAAATGAATAAAGTAACCATTCTGCACTTTCTCTACTTCTATGTAAATCACCTGGATCTGTTCCATATTCTTTCATAATTCTATCCTCAGTCATTTCATTTATCCAAGAATATAAAACTAGTACTGATTTAAACTCTTGATATATCTCATTATTTTCATTATATTCTAATTCACTTGCTGATTTAAATTCAATATAATCCTCTTCATATTCTGATTTTCTTTCGTATGATATAGGTAAAAGAAATTTATTTCTGTTGAGTTCTATGAAATTAGTTACCATGTTTTCATCTTTTTTCTTTATGTTAAATTTCGGTCTATAATCTGGTGTATTAACAATTAAATGAATTAATCCTATAGTGTTTATCTTTCTTATATTTTTCATTACTTCTCTGAAAATTATTCCTGTTTTTGGTTCAATATATAAAACTGAAATTTTCTTTCCAAATTCAGTAGCTATTAAATTATCCCCATGTATTTCTACTAACTCATATTGTGACAAAAATCTAATAGCTTCTAATATCTTTGTTTCTAATTCATATCTGTCAATTTTCAAAGCTAAGAATGTTTTCGAAAATAATGATTTTAATGAATCTTTAAAGATTTTTTTAGCTTCGTAACTAATGAAATATCAATAGTATTGATA
>CAXETO010000063.1:0-5093 GCA_963999255.1 uncultured archaeon
TGCTATTGAAGGAAAAATTACTGACCCTAGTGATTATGTATGACTATGACGGGTAAAGCTTGGAAATTTGGAAATGATATTAGTACTGATTTAATTACTCCAGGAAGATATTTTCATCTTCGATCTAATATAAATGAATTAGCTAAATATACTTTAATTGATGCAAGAAAAGACTATGTAAACAATGTCTCTAACGGAGACTTTGTTGTAGCTGGTAAAAATTTTGGTTTGGGTTCAAGTCGAGAGCATGCACCGATAGTTATTAAAATTTCTGGAGCTGCAGCTGTTATAGCAGAATCTTTTTCCCGTATATTTTATAGAAATTGTATTAATATTGGTTTACCTGCTATTACTTTTGACACTTCCAAAATTGATGATGGGGATATTATTGAATTAAATATATCTGATGGTGTACTTGTAAATAAAACTAAAAATTTAAAACATGTTTTTACTAAATTCCCTAAAATAATGAATGATATCCTTAATAGTAATGGTTTGTTAAATTATATAAAAAATAATAAAGATTTAAAAATCTGAATTAAAGCTTTATAGACTCTTTATTGCTGCCTGATTTTTTTATTATTAACATATCTATACCATCTCCACTCCCAGCATCTCTTTCAATAGCTGCTTTTATTGATTTTATAACCAGTTCTTTCACTTCTTCTTCATTCATATTATTTTTATAAAATGCTTCTATAACACCTATTGCAGCTTCCGCTCCTGAGCCAACCGCTGCATATTCATCAGGTATTACTGAACCTACTGGATCAAGAACATATATTGAAGATTTTCCATTTACACCACCTAAAATAATTTGTGTTATAAAAGGAGCAAATCTTCTTTCAAACATAATTACTGATAATAATTTTGCTATTGAATTTGGAGCCATTTCTCGTTTAATATCAAGTTCTCTTATTTTTATATGTGCACTTATTTCTCTAGCTAATATCTGCATATCACCTATCATTCCTGCAAATGCAGCTCCCGTATTCTTACTTATAGAAAAAACTTTGTTAGTATTTTTACTTGCGATAAATCTTCCATGTGCTACTCTTCTTTCAGATGCTAATAGAACACCGCCGTTAAATTTTATTCCTACTGCGGTAGCTCCAGGTATATAACTTTCATTAAACAAATATATCATTAATTTCTTTTTCTTCTAGGTAATTAAATATTTTCTAATTGATTTAAATTTATTACTTTATTATGATTGATTATTTGGATACAATGTAACTATAGAATTTTCTTCTTGTATATCGTATTTGCATGATGTAAATAATTTATTAATTTCTAAGTTAGTTCTTAAATGCTCAGTTATATTTGAAGTAATAAATTCTGATTTATTATCTGCTAACGATAAGGGTAAAATTATCATATCTGCTAGATTCTTATCTATTGAAGAATATGATTTAACTTCTCTTAGAAAAGTTTCTGCACATTTAGTTCCTATTTCATACTCATTCATATTTTTATTATTAACATTATCTGAACCAATAAATGTATTATCATTGTTCACCGAGTATAATAACATAGTACATCCTGGTGACATTGAAGTAGTAATTTCTGTTTCAGTATTATCTACAGTAACATTATTTTCTATTAATTTCGTGATTATTGTTTTTTTTATTTTATTAATTATATTCTCGTTATATGATGATATGAATAAGTTAACTTCTCTAATATTCCTATTAGTTAGTTTAATTGATCTTATTTTACTAGCTTTTTTTATAATTACTTCAACTTTACCATTACCTTTTGGATAATATCCTCTTCTAATTAATTTAACATCAAATTCAATTCCCAAAATTCTGTAAATTGGTCTATATACTTCTTGTAAATAATTTATTGTAGGACTCCATTTTACATCTGTTCCTCCTTTAATTGTAATTTTTAAATCAATATTGCTTAAAGCAACTGTTGGTATTATTGCTTGTAAAAGTAATGTTATACTTCCCGCTGTTCCTATATCTACTTCTAAATTTCTTTCTATTAGTTTATTTGGTTTAAATTTAATCGATTGTGATCCTAAATAAGCGTTTAAAACTTCACCGTTACATAGCTTGCTAATAGTTTTTACTGAATGCAGATGTTGAAAATTTAATCCTGGATTCTTACGTTTTGATCTTATATTTTGTATTTCTACTGTTTTTCCTAAAATTGCTGCTAAACTTATTGAAGTTCTTAGTATCTGACCTCCGCCTTCTCCTAATGATCCATCAATAACTAAATTCTCTTCTTTAATCAATTTATTATTCTATAAGATATTTTTTATTATTATATTAAAAATACTATTTATTCATAAGGACGTAATATTTTAACATTACATCTAGCTAAATTTTTAAACTCTCTAGCATCATTGGTGCTTCCAACAATTGAATTATAATGCGTAGGGATTGCAATTTTTGGTCTAATTCTATTTACTGCTTCAGCTGCTTCATTTGCCGTCATTACATAAGTGCCACTAACAGGAACTAATGCTATATCAATATTCTTTTCTATATTATCAAATTCATTTATGTTATCTGTATCTCCTAAATTATATATTTTTGTTTTATCTATTGTTATAATGTATCCTACTCCACCATATTTCTTTGTATGACATAATTCTCCTACATCGTTAAATTTATTTATGTTATATGAAACTACTGCTTTAATTTCCACTCCATTTATTTCAGTATCTTTTCCTGCATTTAATTCTATAATTTTTTTAACTTTTAATTTTTCTAATTGTTTTTTACAATGAGTTGGGGCTATTACAATACTGTTAGTATTTGTTACTTTTTTTAAATCTTTTAAATCTAAATGATCAAAATGATCATGTGTTATTAATATAATGTTACCTTTTTCTTTATATTCTGTTTTATATGGATCAATAATTATCTTATTTTCTTTGTTCTCTATTACAAAACCAGCGTGTTCAATCAATTTTATTTCAACCTCATTATATCTAAATGTCATATTATAAATCTGTAATTCATTAAGAATATTTAAGTAATAAGTTTTCACTTGTATTATTATAATTTAATATGTGATATCAATCTTGAATTCATTTAACGGTAAATTTGGTAAATTTGGAGGGTCATATATTCCTGAAATATTATTTTACGCTGTTAAAGAATTAGAAACTAATTATAATAAATATAAAAATGATCCAAAATTTCAAAATGAACTTGAATATTATCTAAAATATTATGCGGGACGTCCTACACCCTTGTATTACGCTAAACATTTATCTGAGATTATTGGTGGATGTAAAATTTTCCTAAAAAGAGAAGACTTGTTACATAGTGGAGCTCATAAATTAAATAATACTTTGGGTCAAGCGTTGCTTGCAAAAAGAATGGGTAAAAAAAGAATCATTGCAGAAACTGGAGCTGGTCAACATGGAGTTGCTACTGCAATGGTCTGTAGTTTACTAGGCTTAAAAGCTGAAATTTATATGGGTGCAGAAGATGTTAAAAGACAAAAATCTAATGTTTTTAGAATGAAATTATTAAACGCTGTTGTTCATCCCGTTAACAATGGAACTAAAACTCTTAAAGATGCTATTAATGAAGCTCTGAGAGATTGGGTTACAAATATTGAAAATACACATTATCTTATTGGTTCTGTTGTTGGTCCACATCCATATCCAATTATTGTTCGTGATTTTCAACGTATTATTGGAAAAGAAATTAAAAATCAAAGTTTAAATATAAATGGTAAATTACCTGAAGCTATTGTTGCTTGTGTAGGAGGTGGAAGTAATTCTATTGGTGCGTTTTATGACTTTATTGACGAAAATACTGATTTATATGGTGTTGAAGCTGGTGGTAAAGGTATAAAAACTGGTGAACACGCTGCTAGTCTTGTTAAAGGAAAAATAGGTGTTTTACATGGTTCCAAAACATATATTCTACAAGATATGTATGGTCAAATCCAGAGCACTCATAGTATATCTGCTGGACTTGATTATCCTGGAGTTGGACCTGAATTAGCTTACTTAAAAGAGAAAAAATTAGCAAAATTTGTTAGTATTTCTGATAATGATGCCGTTAAAGCTTTTAAATTATTATCAAAATATGAAGGTATTATTCCTGCTCTAGAATCTTCTCATGCTCTCGCATATGCAATTAATCTTTCTAAACGTCTTGATAAAGATAGTGTAATTGTTGTCAACTTATCTGGTAGTGGTGATAAAGATATAGATATTGTTGCAAATTATCTCGGTGAAAATATTTGAGTTTACTAAAAAACACATTTGAAAAACTTCGATCTGAAAATAGAACTGCTTTGATTAGTTATATTACTGGAGGAGACCCTAATCAAGCTGATTGTTTAAAAATTCTTGAATCTTTATTTAATGGTGGAACTGATATTATTGAAATTGGTATTCCATTTTCTGATCCAATAGCTGATGGACCAATAATACAAGCTGCATCTCATAGATCTCTAACTAATGGTACTAATATTGATCTTATTAATGAATTAATTAAAAAATTTAGAAAAAAATATACTATACCAATTGTCCTGCTTTCTTATTATAATACTATTCTTCATTATGGTGTAACTACTTTCTTTAAAAATATTTCAAATGTTGGTGTTGACGGTGTTATAATTCCTGATCTGCCTGTTGAAGAATCACTTGAACTTAAAAAAATTGCAAATAAATATAATGTAGACACAATTTTCTTAGTCACTCCCACTACTCCTAATCTAAGAATAAAAAAATTACTTAATGCTAGTTCTGGATTTTTATATGTTGTTTCACGTTATGGTGTAACTGGAATCTCAAAAAGTATTGATACTCTTACTTCAGATCTAATTACTCGAATCAATAAATATAATGTTAACTCTTTACCTCTATGCGTCGGTTTTGGTATCTCAAATAAAAAACATGTTGAAATTATTTCGAAATTAAATACTGATGGAGTTATAATAGGAAGTGCATTAGTTGATATAATTTCTAAAAATATTTCTAATATTGATGTTATTCTTAATAAAATAGAAAATAATGTTAGAAATTTTAAAAGTGCTACTTTTAAATAAATTTAAATGTCTATTATATCCTGTCTTATATTAATGCCGGGGTCGCCTAGCCTGGTAGGGCG
>CAXETO010000064.1:0-5067 GCA_963999255.1 uncultured archaeon
TAAACTAGCTAATACTGCCGCTCCTAAACCTCTTGGGAACATCACTATTATCATGTTTCTCTGTTTTTCAAGTTTGGACTTCCATGTAACAATTGGTGCAGCTACTAGTCTACTTGATAATAATAATAATGCTATTCCTATACCTACTATTGTTAATTGTATGTCTCCTATTGTTGCTATTATGCCTATATAAACAAAGAATATACTTCTAACTAGAAAAGAAATTTCGGAATTAAATCGTGTTATATCTGTGTTAATTGTAACCTGTTTATCAAATTTAAATATCTGACTCATTGATCTGCCATTTCCTAGTATTAATCCAAATACTAATGCCGATAGTGGTCCACTTCCACCTAAAAACTCTGTTATGCTATAAGTTAGAAATGCTATGAATAATGTCATCATATAATTATATGCGTCTTTACTGATCTTTGGAAATACCCATAACCAAATCAATCCTAATAATAATCCAGTTACTATTCCAATTGAGAAACTAGATGAAATCATTTGTGTTATTGGCATTGTCTCTGATCCTGTTGCTCCTATTTGTATTACTTTAATTATTGTTAAAGTGGCTACTACTGCTAAAATGTCTGTAATTGTGGATTCTAAACTTAATATTGTTTTTATTCTTTCTCCAACTTTCATTTGTTGCAAATAGGGTATGACTATTATTGAACTACTACCACCTAATATTGTTCCTAGTAGTATTCCTAACATTGGTTCCATTTTGAGTACATATATTGCAATAACCATTGTTGATAGCGTACCTAAACCAAATGTCATTATAGCTAACATTGCAGCTCTAGGGGCCTGTTTTATTACTGCGTAAAAATCGAGATTTAGCCCTGAATTAAATAATATAATCAGTAAAGCTATTGAACCAAAAAGCGGTGCCATTGCAACTAATGGTTCTGGATTAATTAAATTTAATACTGGTCCTACTAGTAAACCTAATATCATTATTGGTATTACATCTGGAATTCCTGTTTTTTTAAATAGTCTCTCTCCCAAAAATCCTATTGCTACTGCGATACTTATACTTCCAAATAGAAGAGTTATTGTATCTCCTTCAAACATTACATATTATAATACTTCTCATCTATTATAATGTTTTATTTTCTTAATATTAGCTCTATAATTATTTTAATTCGTTAGTTATTCTTTAATAATTCTTCTTCTAGGTTATATTAATGGCGAAAGAATTCTGTTATTTATGTAAAAAAAAATTAGGAATATTGGACCCTTCTTTGCCCATTGAAAATAAACGATATTGTAGAACGCATTGGATACAAGTAAGTAGTAATTTAAAAAATCCTGATGAAAATAATGTTAAAAATATTGATTCGACTGGTTCTGTGTTTATGGCTTCTGAGATATTATCTGATTTTGACCATAAAAAACTAACAGAAAAATATGTGATGATTACAGATATATCTGTGGATATCTCTAATTGGAAATCAGATTTAGTCTCTGAAAATTTTAATTTTAATCACTTATTAAATGCTATAAATAAATTATCAAAATCTGGTTGGCGTTGTATTAATCTCTCATCTGAATTTATTCCAATAAAAAATGGAGCAATATATTTCTATGCTTTACTAGAAAATTCTGATAAATAATTTAATTAAAATACTCTCGAAGTTTTTTATCAGTTTTTATTCCTCCTAACCAATCTATTTTTCCTATTTGTTTCTCTTTATCTTTATTATGTATGTTGATAATTTCATTGACACATTCTATTGATTGTTTTTCACTTGTATCTATTTCACATAATTTTTTAGAATCAAACGTGTTTAATGATTCTATAAGATATGTATCTAGAATTTCAGAACTAATATTATCTTTAATCTTCTTCTCTTTATATCCTCTTTTTATATACCGTCTTTTTAATTCTTCAGGAGAGCATCTTAAAATAATTACTAAGTCTACATCCTCATTATCTAAAATTAAGGGTGCTAAATGACCTATAATTATTATATTATTCTTTAACTTATTTTTAATTGTTTTTTTTAATTTTTTAATATCCACAATCAGTGATTCCTCTTCTTTTTTTAATATGATGTTATTTTCTATAGCTATTTTATTTATATCTACTAATTCAAATTTTAATTTACTAGATAATATTTTGCTTATAGTTTTCTTTCCTGTCCCTGGAGTCCCTGTTATTGTTATTCTATTCAATATTTACTTATTTAATTCTATTATATAGTTTATTTCTTTTTATTATTATTATTGATAAAGCTATTCCAGTAATAATTAATCCGCCATAATAATAAATTATTCTCCATAATATTATCATGTTCCAATAAGTATTACCTAATACGCTTTGTATTACTGCATTCGAACTTAACTCCATTATGCCTGAACCTCCTGGAGTTATTGGTATACTGCCTATTGTTACTGATATATTTGCTGCAGCTAATGATAATATTAATTCTATGTTACTATGTAATGCTAAAAATACAGATACTAACATCATTCCTAATAGACTTTTTATTATTAAAGTCATAATGGTTAGCGCTATTACATTCTTTAATTTCATTACTTTTTTAAATTCTTTAATATTTTTATAATAAGATCCTTTTTCGTATGCAATTCTTCTTATTATTTTTGTTCCTTTTTTCTCTCCTAATATTCTTCTTATTATTCTTTTTATAATGTTTGGTGTAGGTAATTTATGTTTAATTGTTAATATTATTAATAATGTGTAAATTAAAATTATTATTAATGAAATCCCTGTTATTATTATTCCATATGTTAATGAAAAAAATAAAGTGATATAAATTCCTGTTATAATTGCTATTGATGATCCAATTATTACATCAAATAATATTTCAATGAAACTTAGTGAAACTGCTTTTCCAACACTGACCTTCTTTGTTTTTAACCAAGATATTTTTAGAATTTCTCCACCGAAATAGGATGGTGTTATTAAAGAAATAAATTCACTTGCTATTCTTATTAGTGTTGATTCTCCTATCTTGATGTTTACTATATTACATGTTCTTAAAATAAAATAAAATCTTGTACCTTGAACTGTTATCTTTAATATTAGTATTATTATTGCTATTGCTACAAAAGTTAAATTTACATTTGAAAATTTACTTAATTCTGTATTAAAAAATAATGAAAAAACTATAATAAAAACTATGCTTATACCTAAACTTAATATTATATTTTTAATTATTTTATTCAATTTATTATTATTTTTTAACTCTTGTTATACAAATATTCTTTTCTTTATTAAAAATTATGCTCCGGGCGGGAATTTCCATTTATATATTTTTGAACCCGCGTCTATGGCGTGAGAGGCCATGATGCTGGACCGTGCTACACTACCGGAGCATATCTATTTTATTTAATTACTTATGTTTAATGTTTACATAAAAAATTTTATTTTGTTTTATTAGTTTCTGCAATTTTCTTTTTATTGAATCAAATTCTTCTGGTAATACTTCATATTCTTTTATTCCTTCTATTTTTTTTATTTTATCAATTAAACCTATTTTATTTTCAATATCTAATATTATTACTGTTTTATTTTGTTTATCTTCTGGAATAATTAATGCGTTACTACACTTAAATAACTTGAGAAACATGTTTGTTGTTAAAAATGAATTATCTAATTGCTCAAATACTATTCTTATAATCAATTTATTATATTATTATATAATCTAATTTTTATATTATTTTTCCTATTTTTTACGTTAATTCGTTTCTATTTAGTTTTCAATATAGATCTTATTGCAAGTTTTATATCTGACGCTTTTACTGTTTTTCTTCCTGCATGTGTTGCAAATTCAACTGCTTGTTTTGCTATTTCTGCTCCAACATCTTCTAATGCTGAACTTAATTCTTCTGCTGCGTCATCTCCTACTCTTTCTCCACCTGCTTTTTTTATTATTCTATATATTGAGGCTAAACCAAATTCTGATTCGGACATTATTATAAACATTGAAATTCAGAGCTATTTATATATTTTATTGCATATTCTCTAATTAAATTTGACCTCCTTTAATATGATTGATAGTCATACTCATTTTTATGGTAATGATCTCTATTTTAATTCATATTTTATAAATTCTTTAAAATTTTCTAATATAAAACTAATATCTGTAGCTACTAATAATAAATCTTCATTAGATAATATTAATTTGGCTAAAAAACATGACTTTTTAATTCCGTTTATTGGTATTCACCCACAATTTCACTCTGAACATATTAAGAATTTTGAATTAATTATGTCTGAAAATAAAAAACAATTTTATGGAATTGGCGAAATTGGTCTAGATAGATCATATTGTAATACTTTAAATGAATATATTAATCAAAAAAAATTATTTCATAAAATGCTTGAATATGCTGAAAAACAATGTCTGCCAGTATCTATACATTCGCGTAACTCTTTATCTGATGTTATTGAAATTGTTAAAGAATATAATATAAAAAATGTTTTATTCCATTGGTTTGATGGTGATATTAATCATATTAAACAAATTATAGATAATAATTATTATGTATCTTTTGGACCAGTTTTATTATATTCAAAACGAATTATTAGAATAGTTGATCATATTCCGATTGATCTAATTTTAGTTGAAACAGATGGACCGTTAAATTATTCTAATTGTTTTAAATCTGTTTTATCTTCTCCATTTTTATTACCAAGTATAATTCTTCGTTTATCTCATATTAAAAATAAATCTTTTCATCTAGTATATGAAAAGATTTTTTCTAATGCTATAGAATATGTCAATCATAGTTTTTAATTCTATTATGTTTATATAGTGTTATTTATACTCTTTAGTACATAATTGAATAAAATTAAGAGAGTTGGTAATCAACTAATGAAAGACTTTGAAGGTGATTTTTCTACTGATTATCAAAAAAATCTTGAGATGTTATCTGATAAAATAATATGTGCTAAAGTATATCGTAATAAAATTTGTGGATATATTACTAGAAGTATTAAACTTAAACTTGCTTCTGAGGCTGATGCTGAAGTTACTGCTGATGCTGAAGTTACTGCTGATGCTGAAGTTACTGCTGATGCTGAAGTTACTG
>CAXETO010000065.1:0-5018 GCA_963999255.1 uncultured archaeon
TTTATTTTTGGTCCAGTAGGATTCTTATTAATAAGTAGTTTACTTTTTTTAATAGTAGCAAAAATAATAAAAATTCTTTTAAAAGAAAGTAATGAAAAAATAAATCAGAATTTAAATAAAACAGATAAATTTCTCAGAAATACACCTAAACATGTTAAAATATTAATAATATTAATCATAGCGATTGGAATTTCAGGTATCATATTATTTATTACTAATTCATTAGCACCTCTTACAGAAAGATATTTAACAGTATTATTACCATTTCAAAAAACTGCAAACCCGTTAGTAGAATCAGTATCAGAACATTTTAGTCCAACTGGACAATTATATTTTACAATATTTTCTATTCTAATTATTTTAAGTGCATTTGGAGCAATACAAACCATAAGAAAAAGAAGCATTAATTATATATTTGTAGCAATATTAGGAATATTATCTATTTATTTCTCATCTTCTTTTTCAAGATTATTAGTTTTTTCTTCAATAGGAATATCAATATTAGCAAGTATCGGATTTGTCACATTAAACAGCATTATTTTCAAAAAAAGAAAAATTAACTTGAAAAACACAAGAATATCAAAACAAAAACAGTTTACCAATGAAATAAGTAGAGAAGTGAAAATTTTATATTCAGCAATTATAATAATTGTGCTTTTCATACCAGCAATTCATCCTACTTCAGGATGGATAGCTGCGTCAGATACACCAACTACACTAGCAAGTTCATCAATTAATACTAAACAAAATATACCAGATTGGAAAAACGCATTAGATTGGATAGAGAATAATACAGAAGAGGATTCAGTATTTATAGCATGGTGGGATTATGGATATTGGATAACAGTAGAGGGTAATAGAACAACTGTAGCAGATAACGCCACAATTAATCAAACAAGAATAGAGCAAATTGCAACAATGTTTGTGTCAGATCATAATGAAGGAGAAAAAATATTAAAAGAATTAAAAGGAGATTATGTAGTAATTTTCATATCAGGAATTAAAGTATTTGATCCTGAAAACAATCAGATAGTTTATAGACTAGGTTTAGGAGGAGATGAGAGTAAAAAACAATGGTTTATGAAAATAGCAGATGTAAATCCAGAGGATTATTTATACAATGATAATTTTACAGGAAAACCCGCTTTTTGGAACAACACAATGTTAGGTAAAATGATTCCACTAGAATTTGTACAATATGTAGATTTAACAAAAGGTGAATTTATGGGAACTGAATATAGAGATGGTGGCAGAACAGTAGGAATTGACGCAGTATACATATATAGAGAAAAATTCACAGAAAATGATAATCTGAAATTAGTATTCAGTTCACCTAGTATGAATCAAATACCAGAATATGGATCAGAGATTTTTGCAGCAGTTTTAATTTACGAAATTAAGTAGATTCAGCATATCTATCTTTAAGCCTATATAAAACATATTTATCATCTGGAGAATATTTAGGAGGGTGAGGAGAACCAGTACGATTTTTACATTTATCGCATAATTCATTAAACGTGTATTTTTTACATATTAAACATTTTTTTAATAATTTTTTCATAAAACTACCTTAATTTTTTTGTCGAGCATATGTAAAAAGAATTTTTTGTTTATCAGAGTATTTTTTTAATTCATCAGCAAATAGATGGAAGATTTTTTCAGCTTCTTTATATTTAGTAGAATTAACAATTAACAAATAATTGGGAGAACCTAGAGTAGTAATATTAAATGTTGAACCATTAAGATCAATGTCTTTATGTATATTAAGGGCTTGTTTTATAACATCAACACCATTTGACAAGTCAGAAGATAAAGTAAGTATGTATTTAATATTAACTTGAGTAGGTTTTATTTTTTCATTAGACATAATAACTAGTGATTTAACAAAGTTATCAGGTAAACCAAGTTTATTTAATATATTTACATCTTTTTCAACAAGAAGTTGACATGCTGTATAAAGTGATTCAAATTCATCTATGACTAGACTTTTATATTTTTCAAGATCATGGTTTTTAATATTCAGATGTTTAGCAACATTATCGAAAATTTTTATAGCTTTATCTTCATGTTTAAAAGAGATTAACTTTAATTTTGTTTCTTCTCCAGTAACCTGTCTTAGAGATAAATCAATTTCTTGTCGAATAATATCACGTCTAATTACTTTAAAAACACGTTTCTGACCTAATTGAACAAACTTTTCAATATTTTTTACCCAACCAGTAGAAATTTCAGATTTATGAAGAAATCCCCGAGAATTATCATATTCATCTAATGAGACATAAACACCATGTTGAGAAATTTTATTCACTGTAGCTAGTACTAACTCACCTTCTTCAGGGAAATGTTCAACAATTTCAGACAATTTTAAAACTAGATATATTAATACTAATACTTAGTCTTTTTGAATAATATTTTAATTTATAAACCAATAGATTTTTTATATCTCAAATCAAATTGTTCTTTTGAAATAAACTGTTTTTCTATATCTTGTAATTCATTTAAACCACCTAGATCAAAAAGACTTTTGATATCTTTAAGAACATGATTATTAAATTGTTTTTCAAAATTAATTTGAGCTGTTGTATTAATATTTTTTAATTCTTTAAAATAATTCCAAACAGCTACAGCCATAACATGAATAGAGGCAAATGGATATAAAAGAATTCCAACACCTAAATTAGCACAGTCATTTAAAGTAAGTCTAGGAGATAACCCAGTAGGATGAAATAGAATTGGAGCTTCAATACTTTTATGAATTTTTTGTAATTCATTAATAGAAGTTAAACCATCAGCAAAAATTACATCAGCACCAGCAATATGATAAGCAGTTAATCTATCAATTGCTTTATCAATATTACCTCCTGAAACACCTCTAGAATCAGTTCTTGCAATTAATATGAAATTTGGGTCAAATTCATTAATTATTTTTTTAGCGGCTTTTATTTTTTCAACCATTTCTTCTTTAGGAATTACTAATTTACCCTTTAAATGACCACATCGTTTAGGCCATATTTGATCTTCTATATGAACACCAGAGATACCTAAAGAAATATAATCTTGAATTGTTCTCATTACATTTAACGCATTACCATATCCAGTATCAGAATCAGCCATTAGAGGGAGTTTTGTAATACTAGCAATATAACGAGCATGTGTCTGCATTTCAGTTGCAGTAATAAGACCAAAATCAGCATAACCTAGACGTGACATGGAAGTTGCCGCTCCACTCATATAGAGAGTGTCAAATCCTAATTTTTCAGCGATTCTTGCGCAATATGGATCATGTACACCAGGAGCTAGAATTGGATTATTCTTATAATTGTCAAGTTTTTTTCTAAGTATTTTAGTTTTATTCATAATAGATAATTACAAATTAATAATATATTTATTTTCATTAAAAAGTATATGAAAAATTACATTAAAAATAACATAATTAATTTTACATATAAAATATTTTTATAATAAAAATGTTTAAGTCAGATTGTAATCATGATAACTGTTACCGGTTATTTAGAAAGTATATTAGAACTATTAGGATTAATAGTAGGATTAACAATATCAATTATATCAATTAATGGATATAGAAAAACTAAGAGTTCAAGTTTACTTAGATTAGGATTAGCATTTTTTTTAATTAGTTTAGGATTTTTACTTTCTTTATTAATTAAAATATCTGTACAAGATTATCAAACAATCAATGACGAAAAAAATTATTTATCAGCAATATTACAAACTTCAGGATATTTTTTCCTAGTGTATTCACATTTCATGAAAATTTTTACCCGTAGAATACCGATAATTTTTCCATTTATTGGTCCAGTAACAGTTTACGCTGTTTTAAGTACATTATCAGTTTATTTTCTTTTATATGGAAGCATTGAAACACTGTTAATATATCTCAGAGTAAGAATCTTAAGCAGTTTAATAGTAGCATTTGGTTTAATATTTATAGCTATTGGAGAAATTACAAGATGGTTAACATTATTCCCAGAGAATAGCGAATTGATAGTATTCTCATTAATTTTTAAAATAATTGGTATAAGCGCATTCATAATACCAATAATTCAATTTAGATTAAAAAACAGATGATAAAAATGAGTCAATATAGAACACAAATAAGAATTATCGCAGATGTTTTATCAACTACAAAAGATAATCAGATAAATGATAAAGTAGGAGTAGGAATAACAACATTACTAAGGAAGAGTAATATTCCACATCAGCGATTGATTAAATTAATAAGAAATCTAATAGAATCAGGTTTATTAGCAATTATAACAGATAAAAAAAGTTCAAAATATATAATAACAGATGAAGGAAGAAAATTCTTAAACGAATATACAAAATTTCAAGATTTTGCACTAGCATTTGGATTAAGAATATAAGAAATAAATATTAAATATAGTAATAATTTAGTCTATATTTTCAAAAAGTTGAGTTTTAAGTTTATGCGATTTAAGAAAAGAGTCTTTACGATTTTGAATAAGACGTTTTTGAATGTTTTTAAGAGTTTTTTCCATATTAATCTTATCTCGTTTTTTAATTAACTCACCGATAATATGACTATCAGAAATAAATTCGTCAACGATATCAGAAGAATGAAGATTTTCTAGTTGAATAGAAGAAATTAAATCGTCTGCTTCATTAAATAAACTTTCAGCGTTAATTAATTGCAATGCAAATGTTGGGCTAGATAATTTATTTAGTAGATTAAGATCACGTTTAGATATAAAATGAGAGAAGACAGTATTAATGTAATGAGTTAGTGATAATATAATAGCCATAGCTTTATCATGTTCAGAATAATTTACACATATTATTTGAAATTCTGGAAATAGTTTACGTACATACATTTTTTCTTTTTCAGCATCTTTAATAGGGACAAGTGCAATTTTACGATTTTCATAAACTGTTGTTCCTGGACCAAATAATGGATGAATTGAAATTGGAATACAAGAATTTTTAATTGAAAGAGATGTTAAAGTAGAAAATATGTTTTCTTTAAGTGAATTTATTTC